>JAGVLG010000111.1 GCA_020054325.1 Gammaproteobacteria bacterium | reverse complement strand
TCAGTGCCATTTTTCAAAAACGTATCTATAGCATGTTCAACTTTGGAGTATATAGCATTGTAAGTATTTAAATCGTTTGATATTTTAAGACTAGATGAGTATCCGTTGTCTCGGTATAATGTCAAACATTGCAACGCTATGAGAATAAAACTTACATTGTTGCAACTGATTGCTATTGAAAAAAGATCTTGAGTTGACCCTGCATTAGGCAAAAAAGATTGTCCTAGCTTGAAATACTTAGGTGGGTAATAATCAAAATCAAGACTACATAACATGATGTTTGTATTAGATACATGGTTACATAATTTTGGATTTCTTGCTAATTGATATAGGTATACAGCGTAACCATATTCTCTATTAATAGCAAACATAACTGAAGTGAATGCCCGATAGCGCTGCTGATCGTCTAGATCGGCTCTATCGCTTAAGTAGTCTAATATCTTAACTACATTTATCCCTAATAATTCTGCATAGTATAGTATTGGGCGAGTAAAGGCATAAATACCATGTTCGTTGTTAAAGCTATACAATGGGTTCAAACATTCAAATCTATTCCAGCTTGGATCTAACTTTAACATTTCGTCTACTATAAGCTTAAACGTTGCTTTATATTTTTCACCTATCGGATATCTTGAGTTTGAATATTCATGTATAAAAAACTTCTGGCGGTCTGCAAAAATGGCATCAAAAAACATATGTAATTGGGTGCTTGTGATATTATTTGCCTTACAGAGGCCTAAAATTAATTCAGCTGTAGCATCATACAGTAAAACCAATTTACCGTTTTTTATTAGCCATTCGTAAAGATTATTCTCTTTGGGTAGGTGAGCAAAGCCTTTAGAGGCTTCTAGTAATTTTACTACACATTGCAGGTGGTCATACGTAAGATGGCCATATGGGTACCTATGTCTGTACCCAACCTGTATCGTATCATATACCTTGTTTAACGCTTGGCATACTTCATTATTGTTTCCACCAACAACAGCCATGATGTTTTTTGTTTGGATTTCTAAGTCATTAAGAACATCAATTGTGAGTGTAGCATGTTTCAATATACCCGCAACGTATGCTTTAAACTCACCAATAGATGACACAACTAGTTTATTATCTTCAGGCATGGTACTACTTCCTTTTATAAAATATAAGAACAAAACTAGCATAGCATTGTTAAAACTGCAATTGATGCTAATAATAAAAGTTATAAATCGGAATTACTGATGAAATCAGTTTTTTGAGAATCTTTGGTAGGAGCTCCCATGATAGTTCCATTTTTATTCCATGGCAGTTTGCGATAAGGTGCTTGATCTTCAAATCCAACAAATGGATACTTTATAATTTCAAAATACGGTGAATAATCAAAATCGCGCGGCGTGTACAGCCGTGAATTCTTCCTAAATAACTCAATGCCAGTTTCTGGGTTTTTCTTGATGTATGGTAGAATAGGAAAATGTATTGAATTAAATGCATCAGCAATCATTGTAGAGCACACGGTACGTGTCGATTGTCCGGCAGATTCCTCGAATAAGGTGGAGTGCCAATGTCTAGGTAAAATAGTCCATGGTAGCATGAAACGCATTAAGTCAAATATTTGCCGCGTGTCATAAGTGTAGCCTAATCGGTTCACGGCAAATTCTAAAACATGTTGTGCATCGTGTGGCGATAAACCTCTGGGGCGGCAAATACGAATATGATCTTGCCGATACAAACTCAAAGGAGTAATGATGGTTCCTTTACCAATGACACCTTCAATTAAAAGTTGCGTGTCTGGGGCGCCATTAAAATATTCTAGCGCTTTATAACGTATAATTGGATCTTCAATGTCGTGAATGCGTCCAATGTATAATGCAGCGTGCGACCAGGCCGATTGCGTAACAAATTTTATTACGTCACTTACTCGGTTACGGCCTTCAGTTAATAATACATCACAAGGGCGTACTTCATAACGTATACGTTCAAAGTCGCATAACGGGAAATCCAACACTTCGCGATCTTTGGTAAGCCAATTTATTAACGTATCACTAAAATATTTCATTAGACCCATTCTTGCCGATCCCATATGGTAATTTGATTGCCACCACATTGTAGTGAATATTTTAAAGCATGTTCTGCTGCAGCGACTAATTGTGCAGCTTCTTGGTGTTTGGGATAACTTGCAATGCCGCCGCTCAAAGTCGGTTTAACATTGTTATTAGCGATTTTGATTTGCATATTCGCAAAAGCTTGACGTGAACGCTCCAATGATAATAATGCTGAACGTGCATCTGTTTCAGGAAATAGAATTGCAATTGAATCGCAGGAGTATGCAGCCAGAAAGTCACTGGCACGATGTTTGCTTTGTAATAAATTGCATAATACGCTTGTTAGCTTAGCGGCAGATTCACCGAATTTCGCATTATAATCTTCAAAGTTATCAATTTTTAAAATCGCAAATGCAAGATTACGATTATGCGCTCGGCAGATGCTTAACTGCATTTCGAGCAGCTCATCTATTTTATGCTTATCTAATGTAAAAGCTATCCCAGCCGGAGTTTCCATATCTCACCAACAAAGCGTTGTATCCTTGAGTAGTACAACCAATATAGTATGGTTTATATGATAGCTATTGACAAGCCTATGTCGCAGATCCATCTTGTGTTTGATGCTAGGTGGGCTGCTCCTCGATTTTATCTTCGAGATCTACTTCAATTTTTTCAATTGCCGTAAATCTGCGACTAATTTTGCTAGCCGAGGTATGGATTTGTTTTGCATCAGTATTTGCTGCTTCCAGGTGCCTAGTTAGCTTATCCATACGTTCATTAAACAATTCAAAATCTTTGGCCAAAGCACGTAAATGCTTCTGAATGAAATCGACATGCTCGCGGGTTGCGTTATCCTTGAGTACTGCGCTTGCTGTGGTTAATATAGCCATCATGGTGGTGGGTGAAGTAAGCCACACCCGTTTTTCCTGTGCAAAGGCAACAATTTCTGGTAGTCTGCTGTGGATCTCGGCAAATATAGCTTCAGACGGAATAAACATTACTGCGCCATTTGCTGTTTCTTCCGGCACAATATATTTAACCGCAATATCAGTGATATGCTTTTTTAAATCTTGATTAAACAATTGCATATATCTTTTGCGCTCAATTTCCGAAGTATCTAAATCATTGTAACGTTGAAAATTTTCTAATGGAAATTTTGCATCGATTACAATGTTTCCAGTAGGTGGCGGCAGAAATAGCATGCAATCGCAACGCAGACCGTTAGATAATTGATGTTGCAATGCATAGTTTTTGCTTGGTAACAAATTGTAGATCAAATTGTTTAATTGCACTTCACCAAAGGCACCGCGTGATTTTTTATCAGATAAGATAGCCTGTAATGATAGTACATTATTAGATAAATCGGTAAGTTTACGTTGGGCGTCGTCAATTAGAATTAAACGTTTGGCAATATCAGCAAAAGTTTCGGTAGTTTTAGCGAACCCTTCGCTTAAACGTTGTTCAACCGCAGCGTTTACTTGCTGTAATTTATCCTCGGCGGTTTTAGTAAGATTTTCAACCCGGCGCGATAATTCTTGTGAGTTGTGGCTTAGTGCCTCTCGTAAGGTGTCTTGTAAGGTTTTTTGATAGTTTAACTGTTGTTCTTGCTGCATGCTGTGCTTAACATTAAGTTGTTCAGCAATATCCGCTTTGAAGCGATGTAGTAAATCGAGTAAATGCTGTTTTAGATTTTGTGCAAGAAATACAATACTTGCAATAGTAACTACTAAAGCAATAATTACAATTAGATTGTGCATAGTCCTTTAAATAACCAGTTGCTGACCCGATCTAATTATATCAGATTTTAAATTATTTTTTGTCTTTATGTGACGAATCGAGGTTTTATGCTTAGCGGCTATTGCTCGCAATGTATCACCGCTAACAACGGTATAAGTTGTGCCTATTGTAGTATCATATTTTTTGGTCGGTTTGCTGGAACTTACCTTGGTAATACCACTAGCAGTCTTAGATTTAGCAGCGGTGGCTTTAGGTTGTTGTTGCGATGCAACGTAATTCGCTCTAAATATGTAAGCATTTTTAATAGGTAACACTAATTTATGTGGCCCATTGGGGTGGGTGCTGTTGGTACGAATGCTAGGATTAAGTTTGCGAATTTCTTTAATATCAACTTTTGCCATTGCCGCTGCTTTATGTAACTCGATCGGTTTTTCTAATTTTACGGTAGTAAAATATGCTTTATTTTCAATCGGGGCTAGATTTATATTCATATCGTTGGCATTTTGTACTAAATATGCCACCGCCAGAAATTTTGGTACAAAATGCATAGTTTCTTTAGGTAAATTTAGCGACCAGAAATCGCGGCTTTTACCGAGACGTTTATTTTGGCGTATAGCCTGATCAACGCGGCCATGCCCGGAATTATAAGCGGCAAGGGCTAAAAGCCAATCGCCATCATAACGATTTGCGAGAGTCTGTAAGTACTTCAATGCAGCTTTAGTTGCTGCTTCGATATCTTTACGCTGATCATGCCAGTTATCTTGTTTTAAACCATAAACCCTGCCAGTTATTGCAGAGATCTGCCAAATTCCTGTTGCCCCAACCGGTGAAGTAGCATTTGGTCGGTATTCACTCTCGATTATTGGCAATAAGGCCAATTCGATAGGCATATTCTGTTCTTCGAGCATATTCATGATATGATAAATATATGGAGCAGAAAATTCTGTATATTTACTCAGATATTGTCCTTTATATTTGCTGTATTGTGCAATATAGTGTTTAACGCGTGGATTCTGATGATGCGTATTTAGTTCGGCACGTTGCGATAATCTGTCCCAAACCGTCTTAGTGGTTTTTTCGCGTACCAATTGCATGCTGGAATAACCAGTCCTATTCGGTGTATCACAACCAATTAGAGATATGCCAATAATTAAAATACTTATTATTTTCAGGTATGAATAATGCATGAACTACCTTTTTGCTTATATATTTAGTAAAGGTTGTATCCTAACACATTATTTGCTTGGTTCCAAGCCTTTTATAAGTTAAATAACTTATAGGTGGGTTATGTTATCAAACATGTTATGTTATCAAACATTGCCTAGATCTTAAGTTGTTGTTACAATCCACGCAAATCAGAATAACATTTAAAAAATACCCGGAATAATTATGCCAAGCGTGAAGTTTTTATTAGATACAGCACATTGTAAGAGTGCAGAAACAAATCCAGACTGTGATAAAGTAAAACAAGGGTCTGATGCCATACTGAAAGAATTGCGAGAAATCTCAAAGCAGAATCCTGGAATGCTTAGCATTGAACCAAAACGTTTAGAGGAGCTGGTGAATTTCTTAGGGGCGATGCACAAAAAATGTCGCATGAATACTCAACAGCCAGGGATTAAAGAGCTTTATCCACACATTGTGCTCTGGGCTGGTATGTTAGTACAGCATAAAGAAACAATTAATGGTTTAACTGATGATGCATCAGATGCTGTTTTATATAGTATACTTGGCTCCAAAATTCCTTATAAAAAAATACTCCAATTACCACTAGACACATTTTATGCTGATCCATTAACTACGGTATTATCAAATACGGTTAGTTACCTACTATCACGACGAGAAATATTAAAAAGTTATGATCAGACAGCACGAGTCATTGCTGTTAATATGACGCGGGTTAATACTGCGCTCGAAAGCCATATGATCTATGCGAACAAATTCATGATTTACCTGAGGCAACCTAAACGTGGCTCAGTGTTATTTACTGCAGCACAACAGCAACGCTGGATAAGTTTTTTTTCAGAACAGTACTCCAACAACCAAAATGCTGATCCTATGCTTACACAGTATGCAACCGATGCGGTAATCAGAACTAATGTCAGGCTATTTGCTATCTATGTAGGATCTGATACCGACGCAAACTATAAAGTTTTGCTAGATGCAGTCACCAGGAAATTTTCAATATATCCTTTAGAAACTACAGAACACTGTCTAAAATTCGTTATAAAACAACAAGCAAATATGCATCAAATAATGGTGAGATTTGAAACAGTGGCCTTGCGATTATTACGCTTTGTAGTTTTTTTATTAGAAAAACCAGAAATTGATAATAAGATTAAACAAGAGTTATTATACAAGATAAAGAAAAATTGCAAGCACCAAGCAGTGGCTATTTTTGGTAACCTTATAGCTACAGCATTACTAGATTGTCGTGTATTCGCAACCGAAATTTTGGAGTTGGTTTATGATTTACGCTTGGGATTGCATGATATACAGCACTTAAACAACCAGGCAGATCGTTTGTTAGAACTTTATTATCCAAGAAAACAAAAGAGACATAAGCTTTTTACACCAGAAAGTTTGAATGCTGTTTGGGGGTATGTTGCCGGAACAAGTTTGAAAATAAAGCGACGTTTGGCGTGTTTACAGTTCGGGGATGATTTGCAGTTGTCAAAGCAAGAAGTGCGAGGTTTCTGTGCTCTAATAAATTTAATGGCTGCGAATAAGAACATGAATGCTCTTGTCGCTAGCGCAGGAGCGGATGTGGTTGAGCTACAAAAGGCTGCAATTCAAGAGGCACTTTCAGCCCAATGTGAATCAATACTTGGTAATCAGATTGATTTGATACGTTTAACCGTCAAGCTAAAGCTGCATATAAAGCACGGTGAAAATGCTTTAGAGTATATGATTATGCCTGTGCTCAAGGAGTATAGTATCTTGAGGGCTAATGCAGAAAACTATGTATTTTATAATCCTGAGTTGCCGCAAGAGTACATACGTTTTAGCAATGCAGAATATTCCTTAATTGCGGGTTTGATTTTTGATGAAATGCAAAATGCGTTACAACGTTTCATAACCAAAAACACTGGTTATACCAAGTTAAACTGCAGTTTGTGCTGTGTGATACAATCGCAAGCTTGCCTAAATTTCCCCCAACAACTTAGAAGGTCAGAGACTCCGTATGATCCACGTTTATTTGAGCAGGCGGCCAGTGAACCAGGGATCCCGCGCGCAAAATCATCGGCATACCTTGGGCCAGGTAGTTAGAAAAGAATATGGATCAAGATACTTTAGAGAAACAAATTAAGGAAATAAATTCTCTGAGCTATCCATTGCTTGATTTGCAAAACGTGCAGTTGAGCGACGAAAACTTACGCTATATTAGTACAAGTTTACGCACAAGTTTAGTAAGCATTATAAAAGTGGTATTAAATGACGTGACATTACCAGGTATAGGTGCAGCTATACCATACCCATTATGCCAAGTTGTTGCTGCACAATTTGGGCTTAATAAAACCATAGTTAGTTTGTACTTGGATAACTCTGTGTTTGGGCGTAGCTGTTTAAAATTCTTGTTAACTGCTTTGAACAGTAACTTAGGATCTTCATTAACGATTCTATCGCTGGCAAATAATAATATAGCAGCGCGAGATTGTAAAATACTTGCTGAAGTTATGAGTAACCCGCATTTAAATTTATGCAGTGTCTCTCTAAAGGATAATTGCATAGGCGATTTTGGGGTTATCGATTTGTTAGCCGGTATTCGTAGTGCTTACAAACTGCAAACCCTAGATCTCGGTGGGAACGGCATAACAGCGCTTGGGGTGCATGGTTTTGTTGGCTGGCAAGCAAATGATCTTGTAAATCTTCGAGAGTTAGATTTAAGTAATAATCCCATAGGAGATATTGGGGCTATTAATTTAGCAGCGCATATTTCTCGTATTAAGTGTAAAAAGATAGATTTATCGGGATGTCACATTAGTAATATTGGTATGAGAGCATTGGCCACAGCTGCTGCAGGCAATAAGTATCTAGAGGAACTGGTTTTAAACAATAATTTAATTGATGATTTGGCTGCATTAGCGCCGTTGTTAACATCTAAGAATTTATGTCGCTTACATTTAAGATCTAATAGAATTAGGGTTGGTGTTGACGCTTTTGCTATAGCATTAGTCGGTAACGTAACGTTAGAGTTTTTAGATCTGCGTGATAATAACATTGATGATTCCCAGTCTCAAGGCATAGTGAAAATTGCTGGGTTTGCAGAAGGACTACGGGAGTTACTTTTGGCTAATAATCAATTTACGGAAGAATGTATTACGCTTTTAAGTGGAATGTTACTTGAATTACCACCGAAAAGAAAAGCACTCAGCTTTTTACTTTACGATATTGATTCATTAGATGATGATTTGGAGTCTTTAACAACGAATACTTCAAGCCAATATGATCGTATGGTTAAACGTTTAAGATCAGGTTAACATTGAAAGCTGCCGGATAAATTGAAGTATCTGAATCAATGCTGCGCGAAATTTTAGGGTTATTGACTAGATACAAAATTTTTATTGGTAAACCAAAAATTCTACTGATATACTTGCAATATAAAACTGCAGTGAGCTTTCGATTTGAACACATCTGACAAAAATTTAGCATTCAAAAAATGGCTTAATACCAGATTAGGTATAGATTTTTGTTTTAATGAAATTCAAAACTTAAGTGATTTGTTGCCAACCATGTTTGGTTACCATGCAATAATCATTGGCGAAGTAAATTACTGTACTAGCTTGCAACAAGCTCCAATAAAATCAACAGCTATCCTTAGTTTGAATTTTGATCCCAGTTGGGCTAATTTGCCAACTACTGCCGTTTCTGCTCGGGCCGATAAATTACCTATTGCATCTGAAAGTGTCGATTTAGTGTATTTAGCGCATTGCCTAGAATTTAGTAATAACCCGCATGAAGTGTTGCGTGAAGCCTATCGAATCTTACGTCCAGATGGTAAGTTGCTAATCTCATCTTTTAACGTTTGGAGTCTATGGGGGCTCTGGCGAGTTTTCGCTAGATTATCTCCAAACGGACCTTGGAGAGCTAACTTCATGTCACTAATCAAGCTTAAAGACTGGCTAGCTTTGTTGGGATTTGATATCATGCAGGTCAAGAATTTTGGCTATGGTTTGCCATTGGTTTTTAGTTGCAAAACTAAGAAAGTTCCAAGTTATGAGCAATATTGTCAAAAGTTACGATTACCATTTGGAGCAGCTTTTACCATAGAGGCTACCAAAAGGATAATTCCTTTAACTCAAATTAAACCGGTGTGGTTAGTAGAAAAGGAAATAGCTGCGCATGACGATGCCGCTGAACCAACTTGTTGAGATTTTTACAGATGGCGCATGTCGCGGTAATCCGGGACCAGGTGGCTGGGGAGTTCTACTACGTTACCAAGGTAATGAAAAGAAGCTTTCGGGCGCGATTAAGGAAACTACAAATAACAGGATGGAGCTAACGGCAGCAATTGAGGGTTTAAATGCCATAACTAGACCCTGTATCGTAAAAGTTGTAACAGATTCTGAATATGTCAAAAATGGCATAACGGTGTGGTTAAAAAATTGGCAAACTAAAAACTGGCGTGGTGCAAATAACAAGCCGATAAAAAATATTGATCTTTGGCAGCAGCTTGATGCTGCTGTAAAGCGCCATAAACAGGTTACTTGGGAATGGGTGAAGGGACATAGTGGTCACCCTGAAAATGAAGTCGCAGATAGCTTGGCAAATTACGCGATAGATGAGCTTTTGAAGCAAGGATAACAGTATGCGTCAGGTTGTATTAGATACAGAAACAACTGGTTTATCACCCCAACATGGCCATAGGCTCACTGAAATTGGCTGTTTAGAATTAGTTGATCGTAAATTAACTGGAAGGCATTTTCATACTTATTTGAATCCAGAGCGGGAAGTTGATCAGCGTGCTGCTGAAATAACTGGGTTGACTTGGGATAAACTACGAACCGCGCCAAAGTTTGTACACGTAGTTGAAGAGTTTTTAGGTTTTATTGATGACGCTGAATTGATTATTCATAACGCAGCATTTGACTTAAGTTTTCTAGATAATGAGTTATATTTATTGCGGCATCCGTGGGGTAGTGTTAGTGAAAAATTAGAGGTAGTAGATACTCTAGTGTTGTCACGCGAAATGTTCCCAGGGCAACGTAATAGTTTAGATGCTTTATGTAAACGTTTTGCAATTGATAATAGCCACCGTACTTTGCACGGTGCGTTATTAGATGCAGAAATATTAGCAAGTGTATATTTGGCTATGACAGCCGGACAAACCAGTTTGGATTTAATGTCGCAAACTGTAGTTGCAAATCCCATAGCTGCAAACCAAGATATTGCACAGGCGCATAAGGTACGGGATAAACAGACCAAGGTTATTTATGCAACTGCAGAAGAGATGGCAGAACATGTCGCTATGTTACAGTTGCTAAAGAAAGATAAAAAGTAGTTTTTTAATAAGAAATTTATGCAGATGAAACACATTAGAAATTTTTCAATTATTGCGCACATTGATCATGGTAAGTCTACTTTGGCAGATCGCTTCATTCAAATTTGCGGTGGCTTAAGTGAACGTGAAATGAAAAGCCAAGTGTTAGACTCAATGGATATTGAACGTGAACGTGGTATTACTATTAAAGCGCAAAGCGTTAGTCTAAATTATAAGGCGCAAGATGGCATTACTTATCAATTAAATTTTATTGATACTCCAGGTCATGTTGATTTTAGTTATGAAGTATCGCGATCTTTAGCTGCTTGTGAAGGAGCTTTATTGGTAGTTGATGCTGCGCAAGGCGTAGAGGCGCAAACTGTTGCTAACTGCTATACCGCCATTGAACAAGGTTTAGAAGTATTACCGGTACTAAATAAGATCGATTTAGATCAAGCTGAACCGGAGCGGGTTACCAAAGAAATTGAAGAGATCATTGGTATTGAGGCTGAAGATGCTGCGCGTATTAGCGCTAAGAGTGGCTTAGGCGTTAACGATTTATTAGAAACTCTAATAAAAGCAATTCCAGCGCCGCAAGGCGATCCAGATGCAGCGTTGCAAGCGTTAATTATTGATTCATGGTTTGATAGTTATTTAGGTGTGGTATCTTTGGTTCGGATTAAAAATGGTGTACTGCGCAAAGGCGATAAAATCCAAGTTATGTCTACAGGCAGAAGCTATTTGGTAGATGATCTTGGAGTATTTACTCCGAAACGTGAAGCGCGCGAATTATTAAATACTGGTGAAGTAGGGTACGTCTGCGCTAATATTCGTGAAATTTTTGGCGCGCCGGTTGGCGATACTATTACTTTAGATCGTGAGCCAGCTTTAGAGCCATTGCCTGGTTTTAAGCAGGTGCAACCTAAAGTTTATGCTGGTATGTTTCCAGTATCTTCCGACGACTATGAAAGTTTTCGTGAAGCGTTATCGAAGTTGCGTTTAAATGATTCAGCACTATTTTTTGAGCCAGAAAACTCAACGGCGTTAGGTTTTGGCTTTCGCTGTGGCTTTTTAGGCTTGCTGCATATGGAGATTGTGTAGGAGCGTTTAGAGCGACAATACAACTTAAATCTTATAACAACTGCGCCGACAGTAATATATGAGGTTGTAAAACGCAATGGCGAAATTATTCATGTCGATAGTCCAGCAAAATTGCCTGAGCTTGGTGTAATAGAAGAAATGCGCGAGCCGATTGTGGTCGCGAATATTTTATTGCCGCAAACTTATGTTGGCACAGTGATTTCATTATGCGTTGATAAGCGCGGTGTACAGCGGCATATGAGTTATCTCGGTAATCAGGTATCCTTAGAATATGAATTGCCAATGAATGAGGTTGTTTTAGATTTCTTTGATCGTTTGAAATCGGTTAGTAGAGGTTATGCTTCATTAGACTATCACTTTGTAAGATTTCAAGCAGCAGATCTAGTTAAACTCGATATTTTAATTAATGGCGAACAAGTTGATGCTTTATCATTGATTGTGCATCGCGATACTGCATTTAAGCGCGGGCGTGATATTGCTGAAAAAATGAAAGAATTAATTCCTCGGCAAATGTTTGATGTTGCAATTCAAGCAGCAATCGGCGCGCATATTATAGCACGCACCACAGTAAAGGCGCTGCGTAAAAACGTGCTTGCAAAATGTTATGGCGGTGACGTGACTCGTAAGAAAAAGCTTTTAGAGAAACAGAAAGCTGGCAAAAAACGTATGAAGAGTGTTGGTAAGGTCGATATTCCGCAAGATGCGTTTTTGGCAGTATTGAAGTTAGATAAGGATTAAGATATGCGATTTGAAGAGATATTAGTTATACTTACTGTTGTTTCTGGCACCATATGCTTGTTAAACTATTTATATCGCAAGCTAAAGCCGGCACAAGGCGTTACCGCCAAAACTAATGTTATTGTTGAATATAGCCAGTCATTCTTTCCAGTATTTGTGATAGTACTATTGTTGCGTTCCTTTTTATTTGAGCCATTTCGCATTCCTACTGGTTCCATGAAGCCTACCTTGGTTGAAGGTGACTTTATCTTAGTAAATAAATTTGCCTATGGAGTGCGTTTGCCAGTTTTAGGAACAAAGTTGATTCCATTTGGTACTCCAAAAGTAGGGGATATTATAGTATTTAGGCATGATGATGAAAAGGATTTAATTAAAAGAGTAGTTGGGGTTCCTGGTGATCACATTAAATATTCTGATAAAAAATTATATATAAATGGAGTTGAGGTGCCTACCAATTTTTATCAGCCAGTATTTGCAGACAATCGCCCAATGTTAGAAAGCACGGAGCATTTAGCGAATTTGGTGCACAATATTTACGTAGATCCTAATAATGTAGATTATTATCCATATAGCGATGTAATCGTACCGCCTAATAGTTATTTTGTGCTGGGCGATAATCGTGATAATAGCAAAGACGGTCGCTATTGGGGCTTTGTAAAAGATAAGGATTTACTAGGCAAAGCTTTAATTACCTGGATGAGCTGGGATCAAGAAAATAAAGATGTGCGTTGGTCCCGCATTGGTAAGTACATGTACTCTTATAATCGAGATGAGTCCTGATGCAAAAATTAATGCAAGTGCTTGGTTATAATTTCAATGATACTGAATTATTGCGGTTAGCTCTGTCACATCGTTCCGTAGGTGGGCAAAATAATGAACGTTTAGAGTTTCTAGGCGATTCAATCATAAACTTTATTGTTGCCGATGAACTATTTATGCGTTTCCCGACTGTCACAGAAGGGCAGTTAACACGTATGCGGGCACAGATGGTTTGTGCTGAAATGCTTACTGTAATTGCCAAGGAATTTGAATTTGGTAAATATGTTGTATTAGGTGCCGGTGAACGCCGCAGCGGTGGACATCAGCGTGCTTCTATTTTAGCAGATGCTTTAGAAGCCGTGGTGGGAGCTATATATTTAGATTCAAATAAAGACCTAAAGTTGCTAAAAAATACTATACTACGCTGGTATGATAAACATTGGCATGTATTTGATGATAAAAATGCGCAAGGTAATAAAGATCCAAAGACGGTACTACAAGAATTATTACAAGCGAAAAGATTAGAATTGCCGGTTTATGAGGTTGTAAAGATTGAAGGCGAACAACATAAACAAACTTTTTATGTGGAATGTAAAGTGGCATTATTAGACGAACCAACTACTGGAGTTGGTAATAGTAGACGTAAAGCAGAACAAATGGCCGCAATTGAGGCGCTAGGAAAATTACAAAATGCAACAAAATGAAACTCGCTGTGGCTTTGTAGCGATAGTAGGTAGGCCAAATGTCGGCAAATCTACCTTACTTAACAATATAATCGGACAAAAAATAAGTATTACTGCGGATAAACCACAAACAACCCGACATAAAATTTTGGGAGTCAAAACGTTATTAGATGTGCAAGCAATTTTTATTGATACGCCTGGTATGCACATTTTACAAAAAAAGGCTATTAATAAAGAAATGAACAAGGCGGCACGTAGTGCATTGCAAGATGTAGATGCAGTTATTTTTATGGTTGAGGCATTAGAGTGGAATGCAGAAGATGACTTAGTGTTAGATTGTGTGTCGCACGTAACTTGCCCAGTTTTTTTAGTAGTGAATAAAGTTGATACGGTTAAAGATAAGAATTTATTATTGCCATTTTTGCAAACGTTAAGCGAAAAACTCCCTGTTGCGACAATTTTACCTTGTTCGGCCACAGAGGGTACGCAGGTAGAAGTGTTAGAGCAAAAAATCTTTGCAATATTACCGCCAGGGCCGTTTTATTTTCCTAAAGATCAAATTACTGACAAAAACTTGAATTTCCGTTTAGCAGAAATCATTCGTGAGAAATTGACCCGTGCCTTAAGCGCCGAATTACCCTATGCAATTAGTGTTGAAATTGAACGTGTCCAACAAGAAGCAACACAGTTATTAGTGCATGCAATAATTTGGGTGGAGCGCGATAGCCAAAAAGGAATTGTTATTGGCAAAAAGGGTGCAATGCTAAAGCAAATTGGTACTGAAGCCCGGTTGGATATGAACCATATGTTAAAGGAAAGTGTGCACCTAGAGTTATATGTTAAAGTGAAATCTGGTTGGTCGGATGACAGTAAAGCATTAAAGAATCTTGGTTATTTAGATCTGTGATAAGCCATGCAACATGATTTGCAATTAGCATATATATTACATAGTCGTCCATATCGCGAAACTAGTTTGTTACTCGACGCTTTTACTCTTGAGCATGGCCGCATTGCTTTAGTAGCACGTGGGGTTAAGCGGGGTAGGGCTAAGCTTAGTGCTATCTTGCAACCCTTTTTGGCCTTAAATATGGCTTGGTATGGTAATGGCGAGCTGGTGACATTAACTCATGTTGAACAGGTGGCTGTGGCCCCAAGTTTTTCGGTAAAACGTACCATTTGTGGCCTCTATATTAATGAACTATTAACAAAAATTTTGCCGAAATGGGATCCATGTGAGCAACTTTTTGCCGCATATCAGTTGGCTTTACAAGAATTACATCAACCTCAAATGTTTGAGCAGGCCACATTACGCAAATTTGAAAAACAGCTGCTAAAATCAATAGGATATGGTTTACAATTAACCACAGAGGTAACAACAGGGCTAACTATAGAGCCAGATCAGTATTATATTCTAGATCCATTACTGGGGCCGCGACTAACCACAGCCGATAATTTAGATGCGGTTTTAGGACTGAGTTTGCTGGCATTAGATGCAGATGATTATAGTTCAGAGGCAGTATTAGCAGATTTAAAGAGAGTGATGCGTTATGTCTTAGCACACCATTTAGGATCAAATAAAATTATAGCGCGCGAGTTGTTTTAGCATGAAAATATATGGCATAGGTACTGATATTGTTAAGAGTGCAAGAATTGCGCAACTATGGCAGCAACATGGGGATGCATTCTTAGCACGTGTTTTGACAGATTATGAAACTAAAGCGTTTGCTGCCTTAAAAAATAACCAAATTGCATTTTTAAGCAAGCGCTTTGCAGCCAAAGAAGCAGTGGCTAAAGCATTAGGAACTGGTTTTAGAGATCAGGTATTATTGACACAGCTTGGTATTGAAACGGATCCAAGTGGCAAACCAAGGGTAGTATTTTATGGACAGACAAAAGACTATATAAGTTCGATTGGAAATCTAACAGTGCAGATTAGTATTTCTGATGAAGCTGAGTATGTAGTAGCATTTGTCATTATCACACAAGACTAATGGAGTTATTATGAAGATTCAAGGATTGATATTACTGACAATTTTAGGATTTACTAATGTAGTGATTGCTGAACCTAAGATGCCGGGATCCTACTCTGGGGTTAGTATTACAGATGATCGAGTTATTGATGCTGCAAATTTTGCAGTAGAAAAAATCAATAACGGTAAATTAGTGCAGATCATTTCTGCACACCAGCAAGTTGTAGCTGGTATGAATTATGATCTGATTTTACAAATCAAAACTAAAGGTGGGAAGTTGCGCACTTATGAAGTACGCGTTTTCATGCCACTTCCAGTTACTGAAAAACCGATGCAACTTAAATCAGTCGTTGAATTAGACGATTAAAAGTTCTGATACAAGATTTACATTAACTGTAAGCCAATATTAAGCTGTAAAAGCTTCGCTGTTGTAATGTGTTATAATTGCTTCTGCTTCAGTAACAAGATCTGTTACTAATTTTGCAATTATTTCTAGTTGTGGATCTGCTAATTTTGTTTCCAGCTCTCTAGCCCTAACGCGCAATTTCGGCACGCCAACATAACAGCATGCACCATGCAGTTTGTGTACCAATTCTCGTAATTTCAAATAGTCTTGTTCCCTAAAAGCAGCTTGGATGGTGGTGATGTCATTAGGTAGTTCTGCGATTAGCATGCTTAACATTTCATCAGCTAAATCATCTTTATACCCTGCTAGTTTTTTACATAAGTCCCAATCAATTGTTTTTAGTTGTACATTACTATCCATGTTACTATTTTCCTTACTGCTTGAACGAACTCCACTATGGGTCCATTTATAAATTGAGGCGCGCAGGCTGGTTTCATCTATGGGTTTAATCAAATAGTCATTAATCCCAGCTTCTATAATTTTTTCTTGCTCATTAGCCTGAATATGGGCTGATAAGGCTACTATTGGAGTAATATAATTAGGATTATTTGAATTGCGAATTTGGATCGCAGTTTCAATTCCATCTATCCCTGGCATTTGCAAATCCATTAAGATCAAATTATAACTATGCTTTTTAATAAATTGTAAGGCTTCATAACCACTTTTGGCGATAGTTGGGATTACGCCCATATTTTCTAAAAATACTTTTACTAATTTCAAGTTAGCTTGATTGTCATCAACTGCTAATATATTCATGCTTGGCAATTCAGCAGGGATTGAATGAAATTGCGGTTGTAAAATGAAGATGCGTCGTAATGCTTCATATAATTTATTACGGCATACTGGTTTTGCTAAACAAAGCGTCGCCCCGTCTTTTAGAATTTCGCTGTGAGTTAAATATTCGGTTGTATTTGCTAAAATACCTACCGGACAATCCAGCGGTACTTTCAATTGCGCAATCATAGAATTTATAAAGTCGCGTTCTACAGAGGGTTGATTAACCCCAATAATTGCCATTTTAAAAGGATCATTTTTATTCCTTGCTTGTTGTACCATCAATTCAATATCTTCTGCTTGATCACACTCTTCTACCCGGATCCCCCATTCTTGTAATAAATGCATTAAAGCTAACCGTGAAACTCGGTGGCGTTCATAGAGTAAAATTCTGATGTCTCGTAATTCGCTTTCAATGCTAGGAGCGCTATCCTTACATTTTTCTGCGCGAATTGTGAACCAAAAGGTGGTACCGCGCCCAGGCTCACTTTCTAATTCAATGCTACCATGCATTTGTTCAACGAGCTTTTTACAGATCACTAATCCTAGACCGGTGCCACCGAATCTTCTGGTAATATTTGGATCGGTTTGATTAAAGGCATGGAACAGTTCCTTTTGCTGCGTTTCTGACAATCCAATGCCAGTATCAGTAACACTAACACACAATTTTACATGTAATGGGCCATCTTGCTCCAACATTACTCGAATAACTACTGAACCCTGCTGAGTGAATTTTATAGCGTTGCTTACTAAATTAGTAACAACCTGCTTGATGCGTAATGGATCACCATAGATTTTATTTGGCACATCTGCATACACAAAAGAAACTAATTCCAAGGCTTTATCATGCGCTCCAGGCGCCAATAAAGTTAAGGCATCTTCGATACATTCACGAATATCCATTGGTACTAAATCTAAATGTAATTTCCCAGCTTCAATTTTCGAAAAATCTAAAATATCGTTTATGATTGATAGTAACGAACGCGATGACTTTTGAATTGTATCTAGAAAATCATGTTGAGTTTCTGTTAGCTCGGTTTTATCTAGTAAATTAATGAAACCAATAATACCATTTAACGGAGTGCGTAGCTCGTGGCTCATGCTGGCTAAAAACTCTGACTTAACTTGGGTAGCGGCTTCAGCAGATTTTCGCGCCAGGTCTAATTCAATATTTTGGATTTCAATTGTTTTTAAAGTTTGACGTAAATCCGCAGTAGCTTGTTCAATGTTATGCTGTAATTCTTGATGCGCAACCTCAAGGGCGCTTGCCATGGTATTGATACCAGATTGTAAGATCCCAAGCTCCCAGTGCGACTCGGCTTTAACTCTGGTTTGCAGATTGCCATTTTTAATCCTCTCCACCGCAGCACTTAATTCTAGAATTGGTTGGGTTACATCATAACCAAGCCGCAATGCCAATAAGCTACTAATGCTGAGCCCTAACAGCACAATCAGGGCACTATGAATTAATACTTGGTATTCTTTTAAACGAGTCGCCTTGTGATCTAATTCAACCTTAACCCAGCCAATAATTGTCGTTTTTAAATTTTCATCGACTAATGTTTGCGTGCTATCTGGATAAGAATCAATAATAACTTCTGGTAAGGTAATTGGAGCAATATAATTTATAGTATCGTTCAGCTGGTTGGGAATAATTTGCACAGTACCAATATTGTTAGTCGGCGGCTCTAAATCTGGATTTAACTTTCCGGCACTGGCAATTTCGCTACCCTTTTTATCATAAAACCCAATACTGCTAATTTCTTTAGTAATTGATCGGCGCGCTAAATTGCGCAGTGCTTCTGTATCACGCGCAAACAAGCCATACTCGCCCTGCGAAGCTAGACGTACTGCAACAGCAGTACCTCGATCGTTTAAGGCTTTGGAAAGATCTTCAAGTCTGATGCTTACAAAGTAAACACCTAATAGTATTGATATAGTAATAGTAGGGATTAGTGCTAGAAACAGCACTCTATTTTTGATACCCCACTTCATGGCCATAGCATTCCAACTTCCGAGTTGCGAAGATTATATTTTGCCAGAAACCTGCAAGAAAGGAAAATAGGAAAAAGTGTATAAGCACTGAGGAATCCCCACAAAATCAGAGATAGAATGTAGGCAAATCAAGGCCTGCAGGGTGGAAATGCACGGAACCTTATGATCTAATGATGTTTCACG
>JAGVLG010000007.1 GCA_020054325.1 Gammaproteobacteria bacterium | reverse complement strand
TGGTCGCGGGGATATTAGCCTTAGATGTGCGTACAGCCAATTGGCCGCTTGCCAGCAAGAGGGACAAAGGTGAAATTTGTGGGGATCCCTCAGTGTATATACTCCAATTACAAAGATTACCCTGCAAGGACAATTAAATTATGCGCCATAACCAGATCGATTTAGTGTATAAAACTAGTGCTTTAATTTTTGCAAGCCTATCATTAGTCATTTGTTGCATCTCAGTAAAAATTTTTGTAATTGATGAACCTAAGCAAAAGCAAATTTATAATAAAGTTCCTAAAAATGTAGATATATTATTGCAGAAAGCCTTTGATAATTTTTTAATTCCGAAAGTTGGGATAATTCATATTGGTGCACGCTATGCTGAAGAGCTTCCAATTTATAAGAACCATGATATAAACAATATATTATGGATCGAAGCTGATCCTACTGCTGAACCACTTTTAAAAGCAAACCTAGCAAATGATCCTGGTTCTAAATTTGCAATATTTGCAGCAACAAATAGCAATGGCTATATTGAATTCAACAGAACTTCTAACCACGGCCATTCAAGCTCGATATTTAAATTAAAAAATCACTTACTCATGTCACCAGACGTTATTCCGGAACGTACTATGACAGTGCCACAACAACGTCTCGATGATTATTTGAATATTAACAATAATCTTAATGCTCTTAGTTACAATATGATTGTAATTGACGTACAAGGAGCAGAATTATTAGCATTAAAGGGTGCTGCGAATACCTTGCGAAATATTGATGCCATCATTGCTGAAGTGAATTACGATGATTTATATGAAGGTGCGGTACGAATTAACGATCTTGATATTTTTTTGATTGGGCATGGCTTCTCTAGAGTCGATTCAATAAGTGTTAACCGTGGTTATGGCGATGCATTATATATTAAAACCTCTTTTTTTGAACATAAAACAGCAATCTAGCCACTTAGTACGCAAACTGTCATAGACCTTGTAGATAATATACAAAATGTCATCGGATAGATACAGCACAGCTCTGTCCTTTTATACTATATTAAAAGGGGTAGCTTCAAACAGAAATTACCGGGATAGCATGGATCGATTAAAATGTTGCAATCATTAGCATTTAAAAATAGCCGCGGCGCATTCTTGGTAATCGCAATTATATTGATCATTGTGCTATCGGCTCTCGGTATTTCCTCCATGGCCAGCGTTACCAGCTCTTTAAGAGTTAGTAGAAATTACAGCGGCTATTCTGAAGCTACAATCAAAGCTAAAAGCATGGCAGCGTATGCAAAACGCATAATTGATTCATATACTGCCGGACAATATATTGGACCAGCAACCTGTAATAGTACCAGCAGTTGTAATCTAATCGTAAATACCTTCCCACAAAATGGGCGTCCGACTTTGGTATGGAGTAGTGGCTTAGGTACTAACAATTTTACTTCTGGCGCAAATTCAAATACGTGGTGGAATGCGCACGGCTTCGCGTACGAAGGTGCTTTTTCTGGATCAGGTAATGCCAGAGTACTAGTTTCTTTGTTGGGCCAAGATACGCATTATCCAGACTACACACACACTTATAAGATTGTTGGCTATGCTACTGATACAACTGGCAAGGTAGGCGCAACATCTGAAATATTCACAACATGGAATGGTTACGTAGCTGATCCTGGCGATGGTACTTGCGCTGGCGGTTGTAATTATGGGCAATGCTGTAGTAGTGGTAATCTTTGTGTTTCAGATCAGGCGGGATGTGAAGGCGGCTCTGCCACTGTTGTGCCACCGGGATGGTATTGTAGCGACTACTTTGTAACTGGTTTGGGATATGATCCTGTTGTTTGCACAAATACAATGGCAAGAATTGCAGATGTACTGCGCTATATAGAAATTACTTACGTCTTGCCTGCGGTAACTACCTTCAAAAATACTGGAACTTTCCCGTATACCACTCAAACCACCATAGGTGGCAACCCTTACCCAGGTCTAATTTCTATTCAAATGTATTCTGCAACTGGGACATCAATTTGGTTTCTTGCAAATCTTGACTTCTCATATTTAGGGCTTACAAGCAATGACCAGCAAGTGATTTTTTTCCTAGGTTCTATCGATGGGGAAATTGATAGATACTGTGGCGAATGGAATGATGCAACTGGCAATAGTTATGTTGATCCACAGTATTTACCTCCCAATTGCCGTAATGCAAATATTTCTACAATTGAACCAAACTACTTATAAGAGTTTTAATTCGATGCGGCTTGAAGTGATAATTGTAGCCATTTAGTTGCTTGTTCAGTTAAAGCTACTGATTTTAATATTGCAGTTATATCTTTCTCACTGATTACTCGTTTGCCACATTGACTTAAAAAATATTCATACTCTTGAATTAAAGGTCGCTTACGTGTACCCCAGTCCGGATCTGCATTAAAAAATTCATTTTTATAATTAATTTCGCCTGGCTCATGAGTGAAATCTATACTAATACTTTCTGAATCTTCCAAAATAATCTCTAGTACCCGCTTACGTTGTGGCGCAGCACCATCTAAAATGACATTTCCAGATATATTGCCACATGTAATCATGTAATCCACATATTTACCACTTTTTTGGATCGAACAAGAATTTATTTCTATATCAACCACATCAAATACGGTATTTAAAATTGCCCATATGTGCGACATTTCATCATCGGCCAATGTAGTATTCTTCGAAAAAGTTTGCATCTCACTAAAATATTTAAATACTCCTGCTTGATCGCCCCATTCTAATGCAAAGCTTTTAGGTCTTTTACCGCTGCCAATCAGCAATTTTCTAAATGTTTGTAAAAATGAAAGATAAGAATAATTTAATCCAGGTATAATTACCACCTTGTTTCTAGTTGCAGCAGTTAATAATGTATTAGCATCTTCAATATTTAATACGATTGGTTTTTCAATGAGTATATCGATGTTGTTTTCTATTAAGCGCATTGCTGAAACAAAATGCTGTTCGGCATTATTGACGACTATCGCTGCAGCAACATTATAATTAGCTAATAAATCATCTAAATTATAACAATGAACTATATTAGGCTTATCAGATGCCTTTAGCTTATTAGCAAGATCTTGCATCGATGCACTATTATGCCTGGTAACAAAAACTATATTTTCGTATGGCAAATCTATTGATGCTAACTCTTTTAAAGTTACGTGCCCCCAACGGCCTCCACCAATTACTGCAATTGTCTTATTATTTTTACTAGCCATTATCTACTCTCATATTATCGTCGCCTTAACCAATGGAATTTTATAAACCCATTGTAATGGTATATATAAAATATTTAAAGTAATTATTTTTGTTGGCGCTCATACTTATAAAATTATTAGGCTTGCATTCGCTGATGTAAAGCTAATAATTTTTGCAATTGCTGCTCGAGACTATATTTTTGTTTAAATATGGCATTACAATTTGCTGCCTTCTGTTTTGCTTCTATTGGATGTGCCAAAATCCATTTAACATGTCGATCGATTTGATTAAATATACTATCAGCATCTTGTGAAACATCTATATACAAAACATTATCTCCAAAATTTTGCATAACAAAGGGATGTTTATCCGAGATAATTACCACATTAGCTGCAGCAGCCTCAAAAATTCTGGCAGTTGGAGCACCTCCCCTCAAGTGCTCGGCATGATGTAATACCAACTCCATCCCGGCGTCATGAATTTTTGCGAGCAATGATTTACCATCAAAAGGAATTAATCCAATCCATGAATTTGGCATATCTTGCCAAGTGTCTTCTGGGCCACTTACAGCAAAATACCCAGCAGAATCCAGTTTTTTATATACTTCGCGATACTTAACACTACCCCGAGTTTTATCCCACAATTTACCGCCACTGTAATATAATTTCTGTGGGTTAGCAGGAGCGTACTCTGTTATATATACGGTAGGATACCATTCAAAGCCATTGTATGTTTTACCAATATTTTGCATCGCCTGTTGTAATAAGTCGATATCTTTAAATGATGGTAACAAGGCATCAAAATTAGCTAAATGCGGAATTAATAAATCAACTTTACCATTAGGACGCACCCTTAAATAACGTGCTGTACCATGTGTTAATGTCATATAATTACGTATTCCAGGATAATTTCCCAGGCGATCTTCAATCAATAGCAAGAAATCCGGTCGAAACAATTTGATTGCCTTTTCCACCGGTTCATTAAATGGTTCACGCTTAATTTTATGTGGGTTACCATTAATAATTCTTAAATCAATATTTTCATGAGTGGCAGCAATTTTTAAACGAGCGATTGTATCTGTTTCACCATAACCACCAAACCAGACTAATAAAATTTTTGCCTTATGCAAAGCTAAGGCAGGACGGTAACGCCATATAAATTCTAGCTGTTGCTGTGATTGCACCACTAAAATTGCTAATAAAAAGCCAATTATTGCGGCTTGGATCAAATATCTAATTTGCTTAGCGCTTAGATTTGTCAAAAATTTTAAGCTACTATTAAGCATATATATTACCCAAGTCAACATATTTTAGTGAACAAAATAACTAAGCGAGCCTATTATTTTTTTATTCCATTTTTCAGCTTAGCAGTTATTATCTGCTACAGCTACTTTTTTAAAATTCAAATGGGGCCCCTAGAATCCTTAGATAAAATTAATATACCAGAACATATTAAAAATCAATTTTTTAGTGATCCTGGCCTCAAGACACTCTTAATCAATATAGAATCTAATAAAATAAATTATTACTATAATGGGCCAACAACACAACGTTTAACAATCATTTTAATGCGCATGAAAAAAATATTGCGCAAATATCCAGGACAGATATCAAATGGAAACTATCTTTTAAGCCTAAGGGATGGAATACATGCCAAGCACGCATTGCCATTACTTGCATTTGCTACTACCCAAGAGCTAAATGCAAGTAACGCAGTAATCCTAATACCAGACTCAGAAAGCTTAAAAAGTTATAAACAATTATTTCAATCTATCCAAAAGTCTAATAAACGATATACTTGGAATCAAAAGATACCTAAAATTTTATGGCGTGGCGCCACTACCGGCGGTAAAAAATGTGCTACCTTTGATTGCTCGCCCCGCTTGAGCTTTATTGCTAGCAGTAAAAACCTTGCTTTCATTGATGCAGGCTTTACCATAACTACCATAAATGTTATTAAACCATTTGCACGGGAGTTACGAAGAAATTATCTTAAACCACATGTGCCACCTCATGAGGCTATTTCATATAAATATTTGCTGGATATCGATGGTAATTCATGCTCATATTCTCGCATGGCATGGATCTTGGCATCTAACAGTTTATTACTAAAACATCAAAGCGACAAAATCCAATGGTATTATCATAAATTAAAACCATACCAACATTATTTACCGATAGCTTCCGATTTTAGTAACCTACAACAACAATATGAATGGGCTGAGTCACACTCATTGCAAGTCCAAAGCATAGTGCGCAATTCGCAACAACTAGCGCTGGAAATTTTTAATGACACTAATATTGATAAAGCAATCATTACTGCTTTCAATCAATATCATGAAATTTGTGCTATGTTAAACTAAATGCAACCTGGAGCTAATTATGTCAAATTCAGAACTAATTGAGCAACTTAACAATATGTTAATGCAAGAACATGCTTGCCAAATTCGCTATGCAACCCATGCTGCAGTGGTAAGTGGGCCAGCATCGGAAGAAATTAAAGAGCGATTATTGGAAATTTCAGGTGACGAAGCTGAACATGCAAAAAAACTCCGCGACCGTATCGTTGCATTAGGTGGTAAACCAACCCTAAAAGTCCACGAAGCGGATTTGAAGGAAGCATATGATCTAGCAAGTATATTACAAATTAATATGCGTGAAGAAACAGAGGCCATAACTGCTTATACAAAAATTCTTGAAACAGTACCGCAATCAAATGTAATTTTATATCGAACATTACAAGATATTATTCAAGATGAGCAAGAACATTTGGAAGAGCTAACCAATTTACTATAATGATTTATAATCACTTTGCTGCAATAACTTAACGTTATTCAGCCCTGTAAGGTATTTACTAGTAGCCAGAATTTTAGGATCTGTTTCATTATTAATGTTAACTATGATTAATTGGCCACTACCCATTTTATAATCATTATGTAAATCGTAGACTAATCCAATAATAACTACTTCACCACTATTTACTTTATCTTCAAAATCATCCACAGCTAAACTGACTTGATGATTAATATTATGCACAATATTAGCATTTAAAGAGATACTTTTGTCTACCTCTAAACTATCTAATTCCGCTCGAATTCGTTTTGATTCGGCACTATAATCACTCATTGCAGCTTTAATAGCTCCGCACTGAGAGTGTCCAACAACCAAGAGTATATTAGTATGTAAATGATATACTCCATATTCTACTGAACCATAAGCTGTGTCTACCTGGTTGCCAATATTCCTTATAACGAATAAGTTTCCCACTGGATCATCGTTGATCGCTTCGGTATCAACTCGCGAATCTGAGCATAATACTGCGGTGGTATTGGGAGTTTGATTTTTTAAAGAATCAGTTGATACCTTTTTAGTGAACTTTCTAATGTAACTATTATTCACATCTATCATTTGCTGAATTAAACCACGGATTTCTGTTAATTCTGCAGGCGTAGCTGTCGCGCAAACTATATTGCAGAATAAGCACAAGGTAATTGTTAATAGAACTGTGGTTAATTTTGCTAGCTTCATAATAAAATTCCCATCTAAGATTCAATTAGCATAGCACAAGCACAACATTTTGTTATTTTCATCTTGTTCTATTACAATCCTATTGTTATACGATACATACTAATCTGATACTTTGACCTGCTGTGAATCCTTAACTATATTCTTACTAGTAAGCTATATTGATGCCAAACTACTTAGATTCAAGCGAATAAGCAATGGATATCACATGTATTTAATAACTTCGCGTAAATTTTTGCCATTATTTATTACTCAATTTCTTGAAGCGTTTAATGATAATTTATTAAAAAATGCCTTAGTAGTGTTAATTACTTTCAAAATGGTTTTAGAACCAAGCCAAAACTCCCAAACTCTTGTAACTATAGCATCTGGGATGTTCATTTTGCCATTCTTTCTTTTTTCAGCATCTGCTGGGCAATTAGCAGATAAACATGAACGAACTAACATAATTAAAGTTGTAAAGGTGTTTGAGCTCATAATAGCGATTTTAAGCGCTATTGGTTTACATTTAAATGCAGTTTGGTTTCTTATATTTATGTTATTTGCGTTTGGTACCCATTCAACATTTTTTGGACCAGTTAAATATGCTGTGTTACCACAACTAATTCCAACTAAAGATTTAATACTAGCAAATGCATTTTTTAGCTCAGGTACTTTCGTTGCAATTTTATTTGGTACAATTTGTGGTAGCTTATTAATTGTAAGTAAATTCGGGGTTTATGTCGTTTCTATGTTATTAATTAGCATTGCAGCTTGTGGCTTGATAGCATGTTTTTTTATCCCTAAAGCCCCAGCGCCAGATCCAGAATTACGAATAAGCCATAACTTTATCAATGAAACTTGGCGCATAATTGGTTATAGCCGTATAAACCGCAACGTTTTTACTGCAATACTTGCCATTTCATGGTTTTGGTTCATAGGTGCCACTTTTTTAGCGCAGCTTGCTAATTACGTTAAATTCACTATCCATGCCGAATCACATGTTGTTACAATTTTATTGGTTCTATTTACTGTAGGGATCGGAATTGGATCATTTCTTTGCAATCAAATATTAAAAAATAAGATAAAAAGTACTTTGGAACCATATTCGTTAGTTGCAATGTCATTAGCTATAATTGATTTATACTTTGCAAGTAAAAGCATGAATTTCAATAATCTTTCGGGCCTGTTAGCTTGGCAAGTATTTATAAATATGGGAGCTGGTTTTCGTATAATGTTTGATTTAATACTAATTGCAATATGTGGCGGCATTTACATTGTTCCATTATATGCAACCGTGCAGCATGAGAGTAATGGTTTCTATCTGGCGAGAATAATAGCAGCTAATAATGTACTTAATGCTCTATTTATGGTGCTATCAGCTATATTCACTTTAGCGCTGCTTGCATTACAGTGCACTATTTCTGAAATATTTTTGGTTATCGCTTTACTGAATATACCGGTTGCATTTTTGTTACATAAATATTTGCAATAATCGTATTTTATCAACGACTTTTTACCTTAACGGTAGCACTTGTGCCAACAACTAATGGATGCTGTGCATCAACATTATCAATTATTATTTTTACCGGAACACGTTGTGTAATTTTCACCCAATTACCAGTGGCATTTTGTGGTGGCAACAAGGAAAACACTGTACCACTAGCACCGCTAATGCTATCGATAATGCCATGGAAAACTTTGTCGGGATACATGTCTACTGTAATATATGCATCTTGCCCAACTTTCATGTTACCAATTTGAGTTTCCTTATAATTTGCATCAACCCAAACAACCTCATCTGAAATAATCACAAACTGCGACATGCCTTCAGTAACAAACTGCCCAGGCTGCAAACTGTAGTTACTAATTTTGCCGCTAGTGGGGGCGAATATTTTGGTATAGCTTAAATTAAGTTTTGCCCTTTCTAATGCAGCAGTAGCAATCCTTATTTGTTCATTGGCAGCGCCTAGTTTACCAAGTAAGATCCTTGCTTGCTCAAGTTGTGCTTGGGCAGCATCGTGTGCCGCCAATGCTGCTTGATACTGCATTTCTGCGTTATCACCCTCCTCTGGTGCAAGAACCTTTCTAGCAACTAAGCGGGCTACTCGATCATTATTTAATTTTAAACGCTGCATTTCAGCATTACGCTGTGCCACTATAGCAGTAGATTGATCAATGTCACTCGCAGCTTTTCGCACTTCATTTCCCATTAATTCTAACTGCGCTTGGGCATTATCTACCGCTAATTGAAACGGTTTTGGATCGATTTCAAAAAGCAAATCCATCGCTTTTACATATTGATTATTTTCGACGTAGCACTTAATCACAGGACCAGATATTTGAGCAGCAATTGGCACTACGTTTGCATTAATGTATGCATTATCAGTGGATTCATACGGCCTGACAAAAACATAATACAACACTGTGACAATAATAATAGCAATAATAGCTAATATGACTTTGCCTGTGTGTCGTTTAGTGCTGTTCTGTGATTCTGTAATGGTATAATGCCTCTTATTATATTAACACTTATTAATAACTATAATCTAAACTTATTAAATGTTATGTATTCAGGATAGCTCCATGCAAAACAAAGATTTTGGAAAAATAAGAAAAGCACTATGGCCAATATATAATTATGAGCTTAAAAAATTACTGCCTATGCTAGGCCTATTCTTTTTTATATCTTTCAATTATACAATTGTGCGTAATATTAAGGATTCCATAATTGTGCATGCTCCTGGATCTGGCGCTGAGACATTTCCGATGTTGAAGCTTTTTGGGGTAATTCCAGCAGCCGTGATATTTATGTTAATTTACGCCAAATTAAGTAACATCCTTAGCAAACCCAATTTATTCTATGTCACAATTTTGGGATTTTTAGGCTTTTTTATAGCCTTTGACCTAGTGCTATATCCGCTCCACGATACTATCCATCCACACGAATACATGGAAGCATTGCAACAAGAATTCCCTAAGGCACGATATTTTTTGGCGATGTTTCGTAACTGGAGTTTTTCATTATTTTACATTTTTGCAGAATTATGGGGTAGCGTAGTTTTATCGTTATTATTCTGGGGATTTGCAAATGACACCACCAAAGTGGAGGAATCAAAACGCTTCTATGCACTATTTGGTATTGGTGCTAACATTGCGTTGGATGTTGCTGGCCGAGTAACCTCAAAGTTTGGTAAACTACGCGACGATCTTCCTGTTGGGGTTGACCCGTTGCAGTATTCGCTCGATCATCTAATCCTATTCTTCAGTATTAGTGCTGTTACAATATTATTTTTATACTGGTGGATTAACCGCTATGTGCTAACGGATCCCCGTTTCTATGATCCGAGCAAAATTAAAAGTAAAGCTGAAAAACCTAAAATGTCCCTAAAGGAAAGTTTCTTCTTTCTAATTCATTCTAAGTACTTGCTATATATCGCTCTTTTGGTAATCACCTACGGTATATCTATCAATTTAATCGAGGTTACCTGGAAGCAACAACTCGGCTTGCAGTTTCCCACCGAAAATGAATACCTTGAATTTTATGGTAAATATAACATTAGTGTTGCATGGACTACCATTTTTATGATGTTGTTTGTGACCGGGAATGTTATCCGCATCTTTGGATGGCGTTTCGCTGCCTTAATAACCCCTTCGGTGCTATTAATAACTGGAATTGTTTTCTTTGCTCTTGTAATCTTTATGGACTTAGCAACACCTATTGTGGCGTTCTTTGGCACTACACCACTATATCTAGCAGTAATTGTAGGATTGGTGCAAAACGTAATGAGTAAATCTTCGAAATATGCCCTATTCGATCCAACTAAAGAAATGACATATATTCCGCTGGATCAAGAATCCAAAGTTAAAGGTAAAGCAGCAATCGATGTGGTTGGCTCGCGTTTAGGTAAAGCTGGTGGTTCGGTAATACAAATTGGTTTGATTTTATATTTTGGTTCTTTGGCAGTAGCTACGCCAGCAATTGCATGCGTATTGTTCATTATCATTGCGGTTTGGATAGTAGCAGCCGCTCGCCTAAGCAAGGAATTCGCTGCAAAAAGCGCGAATTCCAGCGAAAAATAGCGCTAGATTACTAGCCCAGCTAGATCTTTGCTGTTAGGTAGGGATACGTGTTTAGTTTTACAGATATTGGTTCTGGTTTGTAAGTTTTCAATAACCGCGACACTAATAGCGCAAAACACGCCAATTACACACAAAGCAATTACTACTGAGATACCCATTGAAAATTTGTCGCCGCTTAAATCATTGTCATTTCTATTCATTATTTTATCCCTTACTTTTCATCGTTAATATAATTATTGCATATTAAAACTGACCAAAAACCAAGCAATTAAATATATTTTTAAAAGTGACAAAGTAGATAATCAAGTATTTGGGTAGGCTGCCGATAAAATCATAGCGCTTATTGTACATCTATGCATATATTGAGAACACCAGTGCGACAATTAGAAACTTTAACAAGAAAAACTAACGTATACCTAACCTTGATCATATGTTTTATGTTCTTGGTTTTTGTAGCTGATTTGCAGTTCACTACAGAAATTTATATGGGTATGTTATATCTTATTGTTATTATGCTTGCCATGTGGTTACCAAGCACCAAATATATAATTGGGCTAGCAATATGTAGCTCGATTTTAACTTCATACGGATATTTCAATTCAATCTATAACATCGATTACCAAGCATACATGAATAGCACCGGAATTATAAACCTAGGGATAACTTTAACAGCTATATGGATTACAACTGCAATTGCATATTATATTAAAACTATTAGCGTGGCATTACACACTAATGAAAGTATTCATAATGCAATTCTAGTTGCTTCACTAGATCCAATTCTGACGATAGATAAAAATGGCATTATTGAATCTGCTAGCAAAGCAATTGAAAAAACTTTTGGTTGGACTGTTGCAGAATTAAAAGGTAAACGCTTTGACAAGCTCTTAGCCCCAAGTTGTAGGGCACAATATTCTAAATTATTTTCGGTGCATGCTAATATCGCTACCTCGCATCTGATTGGTCGTCTCCAAGGAGTTACCGCGCTCCACAGAGTACGTCGGGACTTTCCCTGTGAGCTATCTATTAACTATGTACATATCCCTGAACTGGAACGCCCAATTTTCACGGCAGCCCTTAGGGATATTACCGCACGTAAGGCTGCCGAAGGTCGCATGAGTTGGCTTTCGACCCATGATGATTTGACCAAGATCTTTAATCGGCGCTATTTTAATGAGCATATTGATATGGAATGGAAGCGTGCAATCCGCAGTCGCGATTGGCTAGGAATGATTATTGTTGATATCGATTTCTTTAAAAACTATAACGATTATCTAGGTCACCAATCTGGCGATACCTGTTTGCAAACTATAGCATTACATATGCAATCAGTGGTTCGGCGTACCACTGACTTTGTGGCTCGCTATGGTGGTGAAGAATTCGTAATTTTACTACCCAGCACGGATTTACGTGGTTGCGAACAAGTAGCAGAAAACCTCCAAGATATAATAAATGGTTTAAATATAGCCCACCCAAACTCGCCAATAAGCCACAAAGTGACTGTGAGTATAGGAGTTGCAGCAATGATTCCAACCCTTGGATTTACCTATGAAAACCTGATCCGCCTGGCGGATCAAGCCTTATACCAAGCCAAAGAGGGCGGAAGGAATCGGTATTGCGTTTTTGAAGAATAACTCTAGAAAACCTTGACGTATTAGGGTACAATAAACGCATTGAATTGCCACCAAATCTAGGTAATATAACATGTTGGAATATTACAACAATAAATTAAAAATAGAATCCTGCGAACTTCAAGAAATAGCCGTAAAGTATGGTACTCCTTGTTATGTGTATTCTTTACAACAATTACGCAGCAATTATCTAGCATATGCCAATGCCTTACAAAATCACGGACATAGGCAACAAATTTTTTATGCGATTAAAGCAAATTCTAATTTAACTATATTACGCATTCTACAACAACTCGGCGCTGGATTTGATTGTGTCTCTGGCGGAGAAATTACTCGAGCGCTGCAGGCCGGGAGCATCCCAGAAAAAATAATGTTTTCCGGAGTCGGTAAAACCCATGCTGAAATTAAAATGGCAATTGAACTCGGGATCCATAGTATTAATATCGAATCTGCTGAAGAATTAATCCGTGTACACGCCATTGCCAAAGAGTTGAATTTAACGGCTAATATAGCATTCCGCGTTAATCCCAACATAACAATAGATAGTCATCCATACATTTCTACCGGTAGCCATAATAACAAGTTTGGCATTGAATATAATGCGGCCTTTGAACTATATAAGCACGCCACAACATTATCAAACTTGAACATCTGTGGCATTACTTGTCACATTGGCTCACAAATCACCTCTCTTGAACCTTTCATGCAAGCATTAGATCAAATTTTACAGCTAACGCAGCAATTAACAGAGTATAATATTAACTTAAGTTTTATTGATATAGGCGGTGGGCTAGGGATTAACTATCATAATGAGACCCCGCCAACTATCGCAGCTTATGTTAATGCAATAATCAGCAAATTAAAGCATTGTAAATTAACACCACATATCGAACCCGGCCGCTCGATTGTAGGCAACGCCGGGGTTTTATTAACTAAAGTTGAATATGTTAAAACTACTGCTAATAATAACTTCGCTGTAGTAGATGCTGCAATGAATGATTTAATGCGCCCCGTGTTATATGACAGCTATCATGAAATTATGCCGGCAATAATCAAGCCGCAGGCTAGCATTAAAAAATATAATATTGTCGGCCCCGTGTGCGAGTCTGGGGATTTTTTGGCACATAGTCGGGATTTAGCTTTAGCTGCAGGAGATCTATTGATACTAAAAGATTGCGGTGCGTACGGCTCTAGTATGAGCTCCAATTATAATACCAGGCCACGTGGCGCTGAAATTTTAGTTTCCGGTGATAAAACCTATGTAATTCGCGATCGAGAAACAATAGCACAGTTAATGCAGAATGAGCAAAATATCGATGTCAGATCTATTCTCGTCTAATAACATCCAGCCACTAGCTGCTAAAATGCGGCCACAAACGTTACAAAAATTCGTTGGCCAAACCCATTTATTGCAACCTGGCATGCCATTATATGAAGCAATACAGCAAGGTAAGCCTCACTCTATGATCTTATGGGGACCGCCAGGTGTTGGAAAAACTACGCTTGCTAAAATGTTAGCGCACACATCTCATGCACAGTATTTAAGTCTATCCGCAGTAATGTCTGGCGTAAAGGAAATCCGTGATGCCATTAAACAAGCACAATTGGCGGCAAAGCCTACAATACTATTTATCGATGAAGTACATCGTTTCAATAAATCGCAACAAGATGCATTTTTACCATTTGTTGAGGATGGTACAATTACCTTTGTTGGAGCAACGACCGAAAATCCTTCATTTGAGTTAAATAATGCATTATTATCACGCGCTAGAGTTTATCAATTGAGATCTCTTGATAATAACGAACTACTCCAAATTATCAGCAATACAATTCATGATCCTGAAAATGGCTTTGGGAATAAGGAAGTTAATTTTCCATCGGAGTTACAACAACAATTAGTAAATGCTGCAGATGGCGATGCGCGCCGAACCTTGACACTATTAAATTTAGTCATTGAATTTGGAATACAACAACATAATAGAATCACTATCAGTGCTACTACCCTAGAAAAGGTACTAACTGAATCAATACGTCGTTTTGATAAAGGTGGTGATATATTCTATGATCAAATTTCCGCGCTGCATAAATCGGTACGTGGCTCTGCACCTGATGCAGCCTTGTATTGGTTTGCACGTATGTTGGATGGAGGTTGCGATCCGCTATATATTGCACGTCGCGTAATTCGGATGGCAAGTGAGGATATTGGCAATGCTGATCCTCGTGGGCTAGAATTAGCCTTAAATGCATGTGCAGTCCAAGAAAGATTAGGTAGTCCAGAGGGCGAATTGGCTATTGCCCAAGCATTAGTTTACCTTGCGTGTGCCCCAAAAAGTAACGCAGTATATACTGCATTTAAAGCTGCTATGCAAGATGCCCAACAATATGGTTCATTGCCAGTACCACAGCATATTTGTAATGCTCCTACGAAATTAATGCATGAGATTGGCAATGGGGTTGGTTATCAATATGATCACGATCATCCAGATGGTAAGGCGTTAAACCAAACCTATTTTCCTACTAAGATGGGAGAGCGAATTTATTATAATCCTACCGACCGCGGCTTAGAAAGCAAGATCAAGGAAAAACTTGATTTCCTACGCGAAAAGTCAAACATACTAACCTGAGCTTTTATGTGATAGAATTGAAATTTTATATCTGCATAAAGGCATTTAAAGCATGAAATGTTTAGTAGCTATTAAACAAGTGATCGATCCATACGTAACAATACGTATAAAAGCTGATAATTCTGCTGTCGAAACTAATAATGTTAAAATGGCAATGAATCCATTTGACGAAATAGCAATTGAAGAAGCAGTGCGTCAGAAAGAAGCTGGAAAAATTACCGAAATCATCGCAATTAGTATTGGCACTACTGCTTGCCAAGAGACCTTACGTCAAGCGCTAGCACGTGGAGCTGATCAAGCAATTTTAATAGAAACTAATGAGCAATTCGGTCCATTACAAATAGCAAAAATATTGACTAAAATAGCTCAGCAGCAAAATCCCCAGTTATTTATTCTAGGAAAACAGGCAATTGATGATGATTGCAACCAAACTGGCCAAATGCTCGCTGGATTATTAAACTGGGCTCAGGGCACTTTTGTTTCAGAGCTTGAAATTGATGATAGTACTAAAGCAACTGTGGTGCGCGAAGTAGATGGCGGATTAGAAACGTTACGTTTAACATTACCCGCGGTAATAACCACAGATTTGCGTCTTAATGAACCTCGTTACATTTCACTGCCAAATGTTATGCAAGCCAAACGCAAAACACTGCAGGTTATCCCGTTGGATGATTTAGGTTTGAATTTATGTAATAACATCAAAACATTACAAGTTACCCCGCCCCATGCACGCAAAAGCGGCGTTAAAGTAACTTCAGTTCCTGAACTTATAGATAAACTTAAAAATGAAGCAAAGGTGATTTAATGAATATTCTTGTGATTGCAGAGCACAATAATCAAAATTTACATAATAGTACCCAACACACTATAAGCGCATCGCACGAATTACCAGGGGCCATTCATGTGCTAGTAGCAGGATATAACTGTAAAACTGTAGCACAGCAAGCCGCACAACAAGAGCATGTAAAAAAAGTTTTATACGCAGATGATGTTATATACCAACATGGATTGGCAGAAGATCTTGCACAACTAATTGTTACTCTAGCACCAGACTACGCATATATCTTAGCTCCAGCAACAACTTTCGGAAAAAATGTATTACCGCGTGCTGCGGCATTGTTAGATGTTGGGCAAATCTCAGATATAATTCAAATAATAAATGCTGAAACTTTCATGCGTCCGATATATGCAGGTAATGCCTTAGCAACGATTACTAGTAACGATCCAATCAAAATTATCACGGTTCGCCCAACTGCTTTTCCGCTATGTGCTGCAAATAATACTAGTAGCGAGATTCAAAGTACTACCGCAAGCAAGCCAATTCAATTATCAGAATTTATAAGCTTAGCTGCAACCCCAAGCGGCACCAGACCAGATTTAAGCGCTGCAAGAGTTGTTATAGCTGGGGGCAGAGGTCTACAAACCAAAGAAAACTTTGCATTGCTGGAAATCCTTGCAAATAAATTAAATGCCGCACTTGGAGCTTCCCGTGCTGCTGTTGATGCTGGTCTAGTGCCAAATGATTTACAAATCGGCCAAACTGGGAAAGTTGTTGCTCCAGAGTTATATATTGCGATCGGAATTTCCGGTGCAATTCAGCATATGGCCGGAATGAAAGACAGCAAGGTGATTGTTGCAATAAATTCTGATCCAGATGCGCCGATTTTCCAGATTGCAGATTATGGGTTGGTAGCAGATTTATTTGTAGCGGTACCAGAATTAATCAACGCATTATAGCCAATCAAATCTATGTTTACTTTATTAAGATTATCGGTATATAAAGCAGTTTGTCGCTTATGCTCTAGTTTATTACATACATATACTACATTGCTCACTGGAGCACCATATTTTACTGGAATTACCATACAACCTGAAAATGCTGCTCGAATGGTATTATCAATTTTTTGCGAGTAAGGATCTGCTAAGCGTGGATCTAATATTACATTAAAAATTGCAACTCCAGATTGTTTTAAATGCGCAGCAACTGTTTTGAAGTACTCCAAGGTTGTTAGATGCGATGGAATTGCTGTCTTACTACTAAAAGCATCGCTAACTATTACTGCGTATTTTTGCGAATCTTTACGCAAATATGAACGCGCATCCGCAGCAATAAACTTACCTTTAATTTCTGTTACAAATTTTCCAAGGGCAACTTTTGGTAAGTCTGGATCAATGTCAACATAAATATAATTATTGTCTGAGTTATCGTTAGCTGATAAAGAAAAGCCACCTGCCCCCAACACTAAAATATCAGATTTTTTTAATTGCAGATGATTATTTATTATATCTTTAATAACTTCGATATATTTTACGCCAGCCAAAGTTTCATATTCTAAAAAAGAACTAGCAGAATTATTAATAGCCAGTATTTTACCGACTTTTCCTTCGCTGCTAGTAAAATTATCAATAATTCTATAATTACTATATGCGTTACTATATGATGCAGGATCTTCTGTCACCGGAGCATTTATAAAATAAAATCCAGGTATTAGCATTATTGAAAAAATTGCAACTTCATTTTTAGCTATTTTCGGATTTAAAATTAATCCTGCAATTATTAATAAAAAGCTATTAAGTAATATAGTCCATGCAACACCAAGATAGTTCATAAATAAGATAGTAGTTAATATCGATCCTAAGAATGATCCTAATGTACTCAAATGTAAGACTTTACCGCCAATCGAGCTGGCACGTTCTGAATTGTTAATTAGATTCATGGCAAGAGGTAGTGTTTGACCAAGCAAATACGCTAAAGGTGCAGTAATTAAAATTAAATACGCAACTAAGGCGGATAAATCATTGCCATTTACTAAATGTAAAGTGTATTTAAAAAAAATCGTAATAAAATTGGAAGATAATCCAAATGCTAATAATAAACTAGCGCCAATAAAATTTCTGGCTAAGATAGCAGCAAAATCTTTTTGATATTTACCGCCACGTTTGTAGCCATAAGCTAACGCCAGCAAAAATATTCCGATAATAAAACTGGTAACCATGACGCTATTACCAACTACTGGTAATAATTGGCGTATGGTGATAATTTCAGTTGCTATACTTACAAACCCTTCGATAAGTATAATCGTTAAAAGTAGATATTGATTCATAGTTTCATTATATAACACTAACTGCTAAACTGCGCTTATGGAACAACACGAAACAATGTCCGTAGATGTCATTATCATTGGTGCGGGGCCGGCAGGGTTGGCTAGTGCAATTCGTTTAGCACAGCTTACAAAAACCAATAATATCGAGCTAAATATATGTGTATTAGAAAAAGGATCTACGGTTGGATCGCACATCATTGCAGGTGCCGTATTAGAGCCACGTTCTTTAAACGAATTAATTCCAGATTGGCAAAAATTGGGCGCGCCATTAAATACTAAGGTTACAAGCGATGCGTTTTGGTTTTTAACTAGACAACACCATTATAAATTGCCAACCCCACCACAAATGCGAAATCACGGTAACTACGTAATTAGTCTTGGTGCTCTCTGCAAATGGTTAGCTGTACAGGCTGAGCAACTAGGGGTACAAATTTTTCCAGGATTTGCAGCAATTGAGCCAATATATGATGCGCAGAACAGAGTTATAGGGGTTAAAACTGGGGCCATGGGTATCGATAAAAATGGCATGAAAACCAAACACTACCAACCTGGCATTAATATTCTAGCGAAATATACTATTTGTGCTGAAGGTAGTCGCGGTTCACTAACAAAAATGTTAATTAAGCATTATGATCTGCAACAAAATTCAGATCCACAAACATATGGTTTAGGCATTAAAGAATTGTGGGAAATTCCTGAAACGCAACACAAGTCTGGTACTGTAATTCATTCTGTAGGCTGGCCATTAGATAGTGCAACTTTTGGCGGTGGCTTTATATATCATCTAGATCCAAATATTGTTGCTATCGGATTGGTAGTAGGCTTAGATTATCAAAATCCATATTTAAATCCATATGCTGAAATGCAGCGTTTTAAACAACACCCTAGTATTCGTAAAATGCTAAGCAGTGGTCGTTGTATTGAATACGGGGCACGAGTTATTAATGAAGGTGGTTGGCAATCAATTCCTAAACTTACCTTTCCTGGTGGTTTATTAGTTGGCTGCGCTGCAGGATTCGTAAACGTACCAAAAATTAAAGGGATCCATACTGCAATTAAGTCTGGCATGCTAGCTGCAGAGAATGTTTTTACAGCCTTACAAAAGGACAGTGCTCCTGCTGAGCTAACCTTATATACTGCAGCGATCCATAACTCTTGGATTGCGAAAGAATTACAAGCAGTACGCAATATTCGCCCGGCTTTTCATAAGGGATTATGGTTTGGTTTAGCATATTCTGCTTTGGATACGTATATTTTGCGCGGCAAAGCGCCATGGACCTTACGTAATCATGCGGATCATTTACAATTAAAACCAGCAACAAATTTTAAACCAATTAATTATCCGCGCTATGATAATGTAATTAGTTTTGATCGTATGACTTCACTAGATCGATCAAACGTTAATCATGAAGAAAATCAACCTCCACATTTACTTTTGAAAGATCCTGCTGTTGCTATAAATATTAATTGGAAGGTTTACGCAGCACCAGAGCAACGTTATTGCCCTGCTGGTGTCTATGAAATTTTACAACGCAATGATCAGGCATATTTACAAATTAATGCCCAAAATTGTTTACACTGTAAGGCTTGCGACGTTAAGGATCCAACCCAGAATATAACTTGGGTGCCACCTGAGGGAGGTGGCGGTCCCAATTATAGTGGCATGTGATTAAGTTTCGTTCTTAATAATTTTTACTGCATCTTCTGGGCTAATCAAACCAGCAACTTTCCTACCATCTTCAAATATAAACGTTGGTGTGCCACGTACTGCTAATTTCAAACCTAATTCAAAGTCAGACTTTACTGGATTATCTTTACATTGATTATCCGGAATATCCTTGCCTTCGACTGCAGCCGTATAAGCTTTATTCTTGTCTGCTGCACACCAAACTGAGACAGATTTTTCAAAGCTTTTAGACGTTAATCCTGCCCTTGGATAAGCTAAATAACGCACTTCTATACCTTTGTCAGTATAATCCTTGATGCTTTCTTGCAATTTACGACAAAAATGACAATCAATATCCGTAAACACATACACACTACCGATCTTAGTAGCAGTTGCTGGATAAATTATCATATCTTTGGTTTTTAAAGTCGCAACTGCAGCCTTGCGCACTTTACGCATTTCCTGCTCAGTCATGCTCCATTCTTTAGGATCTTTAGCAACGTCAATCATTTCACCTGAAACTACATATTTACCATCAGTTGAAACATAGAATATAGAATAATCAGAGGTCACTTGTAATAAACCAGGTACCGGTGTTGTAGATATCGCATCCGCCTTTAAAGGTTTACCAGCAACTTTAGAGATTTGATCGAGAGATTGTTGTACTTTTTTACGTTCTGCAGCACTTACTTCAGCAGCATTTACAAATGCTGGAGTTAAAAAAGAAATAGCAAGAGAGATAGCGATAACAGTATATTTCATAGCAGCGTCCTTGATTACTATATCAGCGCTCTGCGCTGAACACTTATTTGAGACTGCTATGGGTATTGTCGTTGCGATGCCTTATACACTTCTCTACACGGTGCATGTATAAGGGATCGGCTTTGGATTCACCCATAGCTTAAAAACTATTCTGCGTTGTTATCTTCTGGCGCGCTTTCAGTCGCTATAACAGCTGCCATGTTTTTATTTTTATTAGTTAACTTTTCTTTAATACGTGCTGATTTACCAGATAGATCACGTAGATAATACAACTTAGCTTTGCGTACTTGGCCGCGACGTTTAACTTCAATAGCTTTTACAGATGGGCTATGAGTTTGGAATACACGCTCAACTCCTTCACCATGAGATATTTTGCGTACTGTGAAAGCAGAATTTAAACCACGATTACGCTTAGCAATAACTACGCCTTCAAATGCTTGCAATCTAGTACGGTTACCTTCTTTTACTTCAACTTGTACCACTACCAAATCACCAGGAGCAAAAGCCGGTACATCTTTTTTAACTTGTTCCGCTTCAATTTCATGAATTATGGTGTTAATGGTCATTTAATCGCTCTCCTCGTTCAATATCTCTAATAAATCCGGGCGCCGCGCCTTAGTACGAGCCACCTGTTGTTCTTTGCGCCATTGCGCAATACGCGCATGATCGCCACTCAATAAAACTTCTGGTACTTTTAAACCAGCTATCTCTTCTGGCCGCGTATAATGCGGACAATCTAACAAGCCATCCATAAAGGAATCTTGGTGGGCGGAAGCCGCATGCCCTAGTACACCAGGTATCATGCGGGCTATAGCGTCAATGATTACCATTGCTGCAAGTTCACCGCCACTAATCACATAGTCGCCAATGGACCATTCCAGGTCTACCTCTAGATCGTACAAACGCTGATCAATACCTTCATATCTACCAGCTACAAAAATCAGATGCGTTTCATTGCGCACTAACTCTTGTATATCACGTTGTACAACTTTGTGGCCCTGCGGCGATAACGCAATTACTTTTGGTTTAGCACTAGCTTGTTGTCGTAATGCATTTATCGCATCACGCAACGGTGCTACCTTCATCACCATCCCAGGACCACCCCCATATGGGCGATCATCAACTGTTCTATGGATATCGGTGGCAAAATCCCGCGGATTTTGCAAGGCAAGTTGCAACAACTTCTGTTCCACTGCCCTACCAGTTACCCCATAATCCGTTAACGCTTTAAACATCTCCGGAAATAGCGTAACTACCCCACACCACATTTCTAAAACTCCGGATCCCAAGTTACACGCACTGTGCCCGCAGGTATATCAATTTCCTGCACATACATGTCTGGTACGTAAGGGATCAAATGCTCTTTACCTGTACCCACATTTTTCACAACTAGCACCGCATTCGCGCCAGTCTCAAATATATCATCAACTTTACCAAGGAGAATACCAGCTTCGTTATAAACCTCTAGGCCAATAACATCGGTCCAGTAATTTTCATCCTCTAAATCTGGCAAGTCTTCACGCAACACAGCCAATTTCAAGTTGGTGATTAAAGCCGCCTGATCGCGATCTTCTATCCCAACAATCTTGGCTATAAACCCCGCACCACGTTGCTGGACTTGCTCAATTTCTACAGGCTGCCAACCATTACCATGCGCCATTAAGAGCGGATAAGCAAATAAATTGTCTGCTGGTTCAGTAAAGGAGTTAATCCGTACCCAACCACGCACCCCATGCGGTGCCCCTATAGTTCCAACAATTACCGGTGCTTGGTCTTTCAATTAAGCAGCCGATACTTGTTTATCCCACTCTTTCAATAAAGAGTGCATTTTATCTGATAATTGTGCGCCCTTCGCTACCCATGAGGTAACCTTGTCACGCTCAATTAACAACTTCACTTCTGCTGGAGTTGCTAATGGGTTGAAATATCCAAGACGCTCTAAATATTTGCCATCACGCGATTTACGCTTATCAGCTGCCACGATGTGATAAAATGGACGCTTTTTGGAACCGCCCCTTGCTAATCTTATTACAACCATTGGTTGATTATCCTCAATCTACTTAATAATAAAGCTAACTATCTAATAAATAAGATAGACACCTAAAGAGCCAGAATTGTACGCTAATAATTGCTGGAGTTCAATGGGTATGTTAATTAGTGTTAATTAGGAGTATGGGGCATGACAACGTGTAGCTACGCATATTGTGTTTAGCAACTCACTTTGATACAATGCTGCAACTTATAAGTAAAAAAGGAATAACTAATATGCCAGTTTCAACTGCAGAAATTCTAGCGTTAATAGTTCAAGACGGCCAGAGTTATGATCAATCTCAAATTAGTTGTATTAGAAGCTTACTGGCAGATTACCCAAATAACCTAAAAGGTATGCTCGAATTTATAACCAAGAGCATAAAGGAAAACTTTGCCGCAAATGATTCTAATGTACAAATATCTTTGCAAACATGCGCTGAACTTTGGGGACTTAAACAACTTTCGGAGCCTTTAGAACAAGCAATACTTAACGAATACTTCAATGTTCTCATACCGCAAACCTTAGCAAGCGTAACGTATGCGGTAGAGTCGATTAACAAAGGCACAGCAGATGCTGTTACTGCTAATGAAATTAATCGTCGCAATATTAAATTTGTAGCTAAAGCTGAATTGCAAATACTTGAAAATATTCTCAACAACACAGATATTACAGCATTGAGAAACACTGCATTACCAAAGCAGCAACCCATGGAATCCACAGGGCATAAACGTAACTTGAGCGTTGTTTAATATTACTTGAACCCACCTGGTGGCATTGCTCCGGGTGGCAGCATACCTTGTAAGCCTCGCATCATCTTCATCATACCGCCCTTACTAGAGACTTTCTTCAACATTTTTTGCATTTGCTCATGTTGTTTTAACACTTTATTAACATCCTGAATTTGTGTGCCAGAGCCATTTGCAATGCGGCGTTTGCGTGAGCCTTGTATTAATGCCGGACGAGCCCGCTCTTTAGGCGTCATAGAATCAATAATGCTAATCATGCGTTTAAATTGTTTATCGTGCATTGCTTGATTTTTTAATTCAGCAGGTAAGGCTCCCATACCTGGCATTTTGTCCAACATACCGGCGATACCACCCATGTTAGACATTTGTTTTAATTGTTCACGCAGATCATTTAAATCAAACCCTTGGCCTTTAATAATTTTTTTACTAAGTTTTTCTGCCTTTTCTTTATCTACTTTGCGCTCAATTTCTTCAATAAGTGATAGCACATCACCCATGCCTAAAATCCGTGATGCAATCCGATCTGGATGGAACGGCTCTAGAGCTTCAAGTTTTTCGCCAACACCTAAAAATTTAATTGGTTTGCCAGTAATTTGACGAATGGATAATGCAGCGCCGCCGCGTGCATCACCATCTATCTTAGTTAAAATCACCCCAGTTAAAGGTAATGCATCGTTAAATGCTTTTGCAGTATTCGCAGCATCTTGTCCAGTCATGCTATCTACTACAAATAAAGTTTCGGTAGGATTACATGCTTTATGCAATTGCTGCACTTCTTGCATCATCTCATTATCAACATGCAAGCGCCCTGCGGTATCTACAATTAATACATCCGCATATGATTTTTTTGCAGCAGCAATTGCATCGCGCACTATATCGGTCGGTTTTTGTTGCGCATTGCTTGGAAAATAACTAGCACCAACCGCGGAGGCTACAGTTTCAAGCTGCTGAATTGCTGCGGGACGATATACATCGCAACTAACCAACATAACTGTTTTCTTTTGTTGTTCTTGTAAGTATTTTGCTAATTTACCGCAACTGGTAGTTTTACCAGAACCTTGTAAACCAGCAACCAGTACTACTACTGGCGGTTGCGCTTGCAGGTTTAAAGTTTGGTTTGCCTCGCCCATTAAAGCTACAAGCTCATCGTTCACCAATTTAACGAAGTATTGGCTTGGGGTTAGTTTATCACCAATAGTCTGGCCAATAGCCTTAGCAGTAATATTGGATATAAAAGTATTAACAACCGGCAACGCCACATCTGCGTCCAACAAAGCAGTCCTTACTTCCTTTAATGGCTCTTGAATGTTGCTTTCAGAGAGCTTAGCCATTCCAGTAATATTACGTAGCGTGCGACTCAAGCGTTCGGTTAAATTTTCAAACATTTTAATACCTTAACTAACTAAAAGGGCAATATAAATGGCCTTGGGATGTTTCATCGGCCTTAACATTCGTATAAAATTAATGCATGCAACATTTTAAGCTTTATGCAACATTTTTTCTAGGTCTAGTTTTACTAGTAGTTTTGGCTCATTACTATTCGGCCAGCTTCAGTCATATCCTAATTTCACTGGTAGCCTGCGCTATTTTATGCCTTGCCGCACTCCAAGCTACGGTAATTAGCGTGCAAAATTATGTCTTAAAACAATATCCTTTAAGCACCTTCCCTATTTTAAGATTGCTACCCCCAGTCGAAACTATGCAGCAAGCATTATTTAAAGTACTGTGGGCTGGATTTGTTTTTTTAAGCTTATCTTTCATTGGTGCGTTTATATTCCTACCCAATGTGCTAAAAACTATTCAAGTGTCTAAACTAATATTATGCTCTTTAGCATGGTTCCTATTTGCAACCTTGCTTTACGGCTGTCATCGCTTCGGATGGCGTAATGATGTAGTCGCAACCCGAACATTAGTTGGAGTTTTATTACTAACCGCTGCATATTTTGCAAGCAAGTGGATTTAATCTAAATGGAAGAGACCATAGCTGAAGTAGTACCGACACATGTCTTGGTAACACTCTTAATAATTTTAATGTTAGTTTCTTCATTTTTTTCTTCGAGCGAAACTGCTATGATGGCAATCAATCGCTACCGTCTAAAGCATCATGCTAAAACAAGTAATCTGGCACGCCAGGTTGTGAAATTATTAGCTCGGCCAGATTTATTGTTAACAGTAGTATTAATTGGCAATACCTTTGCGAATATGGCATCGGCATCTATCGCTACCATTATTGGTTTAAGAATTTATGGTGAGCTTGGCGGCATCATTGCTACAGTAACCCTAAGCATAGCAGTGTTACTTTTTGCTGAAATTGCCCCTAAAATTGTTGCTAGCAAAAAACCTGAACCGATAGCATATTTCGCAGCAATCCCACTGCAATGGCTTATTACAATATTATTCCCTATCGTATGGGTTGCAAATGCCTTATCAAATGGTCTGTTGTATTTAATGGGTGTGAAGCATCACAAGAAGATGCTAGATATTCTAACGCTTGATGAGTTGCGCACTGTGGTATCGGAATCAGAATCATTAATACCAACTCGGCATCAATCAATGCTTACCAGTATTTTAGATCTAGAGCGGATCACAGTTGATGATATTATGATCCCCAGAAATGAAATTGTTGGAATTGATTTAAACAATAGTGAAGACGCTATTCTAGATCAAATTAGCAAACTACAGCATACTTTAGTTCCCATATACCGCGACAATATCGATGATATCTATGGCTTTTTACATATGCGAGAATTAGTAAATTGTTTCAAGGCGCATAAATTTTCGAAAGAACTATTGATTAAAGCCGCAGATAAACCATACTTTGTCCCGGAAGGTACACCGTTACATACTCAATTGTTCAATTTTCAACACAACCGCAATCGCTCTGGTCTAGTAGTCGATGAATATGGCGATATATTAGGTTTAGTAACCTTAGCTGATATCCTTGAAGAAATTGTTGGAGAATTTACTACCGACATAACTTCAACTAATAGAATAATTCCCCAAGCTGATAATAGTTACTTAGTTGATGGTACCACAAGTATTAGAATGCTAAACCAAGCTATGCATTGGGATCTACCAACCAAAGAAGCTAAAACTATTAGTGGTGCTATTGTCGCATATCTAGAAATGATCCCGACTCCGAATACTTGTGTAATGCTTAACGGCTACCCAATCGAAATTATCACAGTGCAAGATAACATGGTGAAAACCTGTAAGATTGGCGCTAAAATAGATACGCCTCAAGAATCATAATCTAAGTGGCTCAAGATTTCTAACAGCTAACATTTCTAGAGCCGGTGTGCGATCACCATTACATGCAATAAAGCGCGGTGCTGTTAAAGTGTAAACTGTAAAACCTAGGTCTTGGTATAATTCTAAAATACGTTTTGTCGCTTGATTCGAAGCTATAACTGGACCAGTATGTTTACATAACCACTCTGCAAGACGGATCTGATCTTGCCAACTGAAGTCTTCTTTAGAGTAGCGTCTAAATTCAACATCATATGGCGGATCGGCATAAACAAAATCATTAGTATTTAATTTAATTTTTTCAAAGTCTTGATTCTTAAAGTGCCAATTTTTAAAAATGATTTTATACTCAGAAAAATCACGACGGTAATTTATGGTATTGTGCTGCCCAAAAGGTACGTTAAAGCCGCCGCTGCTATTAAATCGACATAAACCGTTAAATCCAGTTCGCATTAAATAATAGAATAATGCGGCTGCTTCTGGGGTTAAATGCTGTTCAGCTTCAATTAGCTCATTAAAACGCTGCCGTTGTTTATAATAAAAAGATTCATTGTTACGCATTTCATCCTGGATATTAAAGCCCTTGCGTATTTGTTGATAAAAATTTATTAAGTGTTCATTGTTATCATTAAGTAATGCTTTACTAGGATTCAACCCTAAAGCTACCGCCATGCCACCAGTAAATGGTTCAACTAAGCGTAAATCTTGGAACTCACTCCATACATCCTGTAATACGGGCAGCAACCAACGTTTACCGCCCGCCCACTTTAATAATGGTCTCATTAAAATCCTGGTGGCAAAGTACTAGTTATAAGACAATTTGGATTGCCTGCAATCTGAGGAATATCATACCTAGAACTTAAGGCTAAAGAATCGTGCGGCATTTTTAAGGGCGGTTCTTCTTTAGCACTGGTATAATCGCTACGACTAGTGCCAAATCTATCATTTAATGGTTGGCAACCTAAAATACCCAACGTTACACTACTTATTAGTATAATTTTTTGAAACTGCTTCATATTTATCCTGCTGCTTCTACTTCTAATTCAATCGGTGGTTCTGGAAATATATTATCTAGCGCCGCTCTCATCATAGCATGAAATGGTTCTGATAATGTTGTTAATGGTAATCTTATTCCGGCAGGTATTTTACCTAATTTATGCATGGCCCATTTAGTTGGGATTGGGTTTGGCTCTGCCATTGATGCGGCGTATAGCGGTGCAAGTTTACTGTTAATTTTGTTAGCAGTTGCTAAATCACCAGCCAACGTAGCTGCGCACATTTGCTGCATTAAATCTGGCGCAATATTAGCAACCACCGAAACTACGCCTTGCCCACCTAGACGCATAAAATCAACACAAGTTTCATCATCACCACTTAGTAAAATAAATCTTTCGTCGGTTAAGGCACGTATTGCTGCAACTCGCATTACATCCCCAGTTGCTTCTTTAATGCCAATAATGTTACTAAGATGCGCCAAGCTTGCAACTGTTGCTGGCTGTATGTCGCAACCCGTGCGCTTCGGAACATTGTAGAGGAGAATTGGTAAATCCGTACTTTCAGCCACAGCTTTATAATGCTCATATAAGCCATGCTGTGTTGGACGCACATAGTACGGAGTTACCACCATACATGCATCAACGCCACAACTTGCCGCAGCTCTAGTTTCTTGGATTGTTGCAGCAGTTGAACTGGTGCCAGTACCAGCAATAATAGGTACTCTGCCCTTAGTAACCTGAACGGCTATTGTTAATAACTCGATCCTTTCAGCCGGAGTTAATGTTGCACCTTCGCCAGTAGTCCCATTCACTACAATAGCTTGCGTTCCAGAAGCTATATGCCACTCAATTAAATTGCGAAAGCAATCGTGATCCACTGCACCAGTTTCATGCATTGGAGTAATAAGCGCCACAATACTTCCTGAAAACATATTAGCCCTCGTGTTTGGTCCATTACAATTTAGGATCATACGAGCAAAAATCCTACAATACAACAGCATTTTTTCGCCATTAGCTAGTTAAACATCAAAACACAGTTGACTGTTTTTTAATTTTTTCAAAATCCCTGCAACTATCTAGCGATTTTAATTTTTTTTGATACAATGACCGATAGCTTTTTCTGATAATTTCAATAAATAAAATGACAACAACACCTAATAGCTATTTAGTGATTACCGCCCTAGGGCCTAATCAGGCTAATATAGTTAACCATATCACTCAAAGTATAACCAATTGTGGTGGTCACATATTGGATACAAGGATGACAACACTTGGTAATGAGTTTGGTATCATTCTTCTAACTGAAGGTACCTGGGGTGCAATTGCTAAAATTGAAACTAACTTACCCAACCTAGAGAAAAAGCTTGGGCTAATTATTACCATGCGCCGTACCACCCCCAAACAATGGCGTAAAAAAACTATAACTTATTTGGTTCATGCTGTAACAATTGATCGCGAAGGTGTCTTAAATGATCTAACGCAATTTTTTAGCAGCCAAGACATAAGCATTGCAGATATTAATTCACAAACCTACATAGGTAACAATGGCACGCGCATGTCAAATATGACTATGAACGTAAACATTTCTGTTAACACACATATCCCAACACTGCGCGAGAAATTTAGTATTTATTGTGATGCCCTTAATTTAGATGCCGGATTAGAGCCACTAAGGGAGTAGGTATTAATACCTACTCATTCTTGAATGGCGCCGCAATTCACTATGTTTCGGCCAAGCATATAAGACTGACTTCACTAAAGTAGCCAAGGGAATTGCAAAAAATACCCCCCAGAACCCCCATATTGACCCGAAAAACAAGATTGCGATAACTATAGCAACCGGATGTAAATTCACAGCCTCGGAGAAGAGTAAAGGAACTAAGACAGCCCCATCGAGCAATTCCACAATTGCGTAAGAATATAACATCATGGCAAACTTACCAGTCAACCCGCCATCAAAGCCCCATTGTAAATAACCAACAAGAACAACTGGTATTGTAACCACCACAATACCCACATATGGAATTACAACAGATAAACCTACCAGTACCGCAAGTAGCATGGAGTAACGCATATCAAAAATAATAAATACTATGTAGGTTGCGATAGTGACAATTATGATCTCAGTAATTTTTCCACGCACATAGTTTGCCATCTGCTCATTCATTTCGTACCATACTTTTCGAATCAAACCGCGTTTTTCTGGTAAAAAACTTTTAAACCAAGAAACAATGCTTGTGTGATCTTTCAAAAAGAAAAATACCAACAATGGTACTAACACGGCATAAACAATCCAAGTTAAAATTCCTGGAATAGATGATATCGAAAGAGTGATAGCCTTTTTGGTGACGCCTTGTACCTCATCTATCATGCCATTTACTAGAGAATCGACATATTCTTGGGAAATAACCCCATTACCTGATTGCACAAACTGTAACAACAACTCTCGACCACCCTGCACTAACTTGGGTAATTCGTTTACGAGATTAACACATTGTCGCCACATAAGCGGTAACAAAAACACTATGCAGCCTATAAATGCCGTCAAGAAAATTATGTATACAATCCAGTAAGCGAGCGTTGGGGGACATTTGTACTTTACTAAAAGGCTAACCCAACATTGCAGCAATATTGCAATCGCAATGCTCACAAATACCGGCATTAAAATATCGCCAAACGTTAGAATGATAGCGAGGCCACCCAGGATTATTACGAGTAATAGTATTGCCTCTGGATCTGATAGGTATTGTTCCATCCATGTTTTAAAAACTCTTATCAAGATTGTCCTCTCTACGTAACTTTTATGACCTATTGTTTATGCTGAATCATATAATAAAATTTTTCAGCCTCTAGCCATGAGTGTAGCAAGATATGGCCACTCTGTCTGAGAAAAACCGAAAAGTCGACTTTAAAGCTTGGATCCGTGGTTATGACCAACAATCTATCACCGGCAGTTAGCTTGCTTAATTCCCATTTTGTTTTCATAATAGGCAAAGGACACTTTAAACCTGAAGTGTCTAGAGTGCGGACTTGATCTAAGCTTATGTGGTTTTCATCAGTCATGGTAGAATGTTCTCAAACTATATCGATATAATCAATACAACTAGGCAAACATTATGAAGTTAACTAAAAAAAGTTTCAAGCCCCTAGTGCAGGCAATATGTTTTATCCTGATGTTGCAGTCTATTTCCCCTACCCACGCACATCTACCAGATTTGGGTAACGAACACCGCGAAGCCGTATCAGTTGATGATGAAAAGTTTATTGGCGCTACCTGGATGCGGGAAATCCGCGGCACTGGCATGGTTTCACAAGATCTGCTTGTCAATGAATATATAAAACATCTGGGCAATAAACTAATCCCTTATGTTGATATGCCATATAATGATATTAAAATTAAGTTTTTTGTGATAAATGACAAAACTATCAATGCGTTTGCATTTTTTGGTGGGCATGTTGCAGTTTTTACTGGCTTAATTTATGCCTCAGAATCTGAAAGTGAATTAGCCGGAGCAATGGCACATGAATTAGCGCATATTTCGCAAGAACATATTTTGCAGCAAATTACTGATAACAAACGTATGATGCCAATCACTCTTGGTGGCGCATTGGCTGCTGCAATAATTGGCATGCCAGAATTAATCGTGCCGGTTCTAGCTGGGTATGGGCAACATCAATTAAATTTTAGTCGTCAACATGAACAAGAGGCAGATCGAATTGGCATGCAAATTTTAGCTAAGGCGAAATTTGATCCACACGGATTACCAAATATGTTTGAACGTATGAGTAACAGTTCACGTTTCGACAATAAACCACCAGAGTATCTATTAACTCACCCGCTATACGATACTCGTATTTCAGATACACGTTCTCGGGCAGAAACCTATGTTTATCGTCAAAGGCCAAACTCACAAATGTATAACCTGGTCCGAGCTAGGATTGAGGTTAAGAGTGCTAGCAATATTTTGGAGTTAATAAAAAATTACGAGCAAAAATTACAAACTAAACGAGTTGTTAATGAATTAGCAACGCGTTACGCCTATGCATACGCTCTAGCGGAGGCCGATAAGCACCAGGCAGCGTATAATGCTATTCTGCCACTAGCAAATGAGCATCCTGAAGATTTGATCATTCAAGTTACTGCAGCAGAGATCGAAAGAAGTAATCACATGCCCCAAGCAGCTAAAATACGTTTAGAAAAATTAGCAAAACTATATCCAGATAGTGTCTCAGTAATATTGCATTACGCTGATCTCATGATCGTACTTAAGCAACCCAAATTAGCATTAAAAACCTTACAACATTTTAAAACCATACATGAACCAGAGCCAGTATATTATGAATTATTACGGCATGCTGAAGGCATGTTAGGCAATCAGATTGGAGTATTTGAAGCTAATGCCGAATGGTATATGTTAAATGGCGATACTGAAAATGCGATGAAACAATTAAAAATGGCTCTAGACCTAAATGCTAAAAAGGATGAACGCATTAAAGCCCGTTTAGAAACCCGCTTAGAGCAAATGGCTGCTTTGCTTGAACGCGAAAAGAAAATTTAAAGTTCTGGTTCTAATTTAAGGGGGCATCTATATCATTTGGATTGTATTGTTGCGGCTGGGTACGCTTTGCACCAGGCGCACTTCTTAGCTGTGGCGTAGTACCTTTCCCTACAGGATTACCTTCTATAACATCTATAATCCTATTGGTAAATGGTATAGCTATCGCTGCAACCCCCAAAATCAAATACATTACTGGTGTCGTTAATGGCACTAATTTAGGATTACGCCGATGAATTTGAAACTGTGTAAACGCTGCCGCTATTAACATAATTCCAACAACAATACATGCTGCCCAAATTACTCGTGTCAAAGCATCTCCACCAACCAACAAGGTACTGGATACTTCTTTTAGAGGTACATCTGCATGAACAAAACCTGTCATAATTACTAATGAGAATATAAGATAATTTTTCTTGAGCTTTTTCATAATAACCTCTATGGCGGTGGTTAATTGTACCTTTCTATTATACTATAAAACGTTAACTAAATATATTGATTTTAGTTTGAAAGGTAAATATTTTTAATGAACTGGCGCACTTATAAATTTGCTATGCTTAAGTTCCTTAGTGATCAAGGATCATTACATGCTTCAGCGTTAACATTCTATACCCTATTCGCGGTTGTCCCAATTTTAGCTACTGCTTTTGGAATTGCTAAAGGCTTCGGGCTAGAGGGGTTTTTGAATATACAGCTGGAACGTTTATTTCCAGGACAAGAAGCTGTAGTTACTACTTTAGGAGAATACGCGCAAAACTTGCTAGCACATAGTAGTGGCGGTGTAATTGCCGGTGTGGGCTTAGTAGTTTTGTTATATAGCGTTTTTAGCATGATGAACCACATCGAGGGTACTTTAAATCAGATTTGGCAAGTTCCTTCACCACGCAGCATTAACTTACGAGTTAACCATTATTTATCGTTAATGCTTACCGCGCCCATTATTTTGATTTTAACTGGTAGTGTTAAACTGTATCTAGCACAGCAAGTAGCAAATTACAGCTTAGCATTGTCGATTGGTTCGCGTTTAATATCTTTTTTGTTGATAGTACTATTTTTTACTTGGTTGTTTGAATATATTCCTAATACTAAAGTAAAACGCAAGACGGCTTTTTTTGGGGGTATTCAAACTGGAATTGCATATTCTATAGTACAAACCATATTAGTAGAATCGCAAATGCTAGTTAGTAATTTTGGCGCGGTGTATGGTAGTCTTGCGGCATTCCCGATCTTTTTAATTTGGATCCAAACTAGTTGGGTGATAGTGCTATACGGTGCACAACTATGCTTCGTATATCAAAATAAAATTCAACAAACTTGGCAGCTAGATGTGTCGCAATTATCAGTGAATAAACGCCAAGAGCTTATGTTAGCAATTACTGATGCTTGTGTGGCACAATTTAAAGCTAACGAGCCACCATTAACAACTGATGAAGTTGCAACCGCAGTAAAAATTCCAAATTGCTGTGCCCAGCAATTATTGTTACAACTAGTAAGTGCTGAAGTATTAGTAGAAACCAGAACTGGCAAACATTTTCAGCATGGGTATTTGCCAGCAAAGAATGCCGAACTCCTGGATCCTAATTCAGTTATTAATGCCATTAATAACTGCAGTAGAGATCCAGGGTAGTTTGAGGATCTCAGCTACTACGACAGCAACTAGGATGCTCGAGGCTTATTGCGCAACCAATTGCGCACTGTACCTTTCTGCTTGACAACTACAGCAACCTCCATTACTGTAATAGATATTACAGTAATGGAAAGTACAATGAAGTTTTATAACAGAAACGCAGAAATAGTGCAACTACAATCTTTATCTGGAATGGCATATAACGGTAGGTCTACAATGACCTTGTTGGTTGGTAGGCGCCGTATTGGTAAAACTGAATTACTGAAACAATGCTTTAAATCAGATCCAAATTTTTTATATTTTTTTATTTCTCGCAAAAACGATGAATTGCTCTGTGAGGAATACATCGAAGATATTGCTAATAAATTTGACATACCTTCGTGGGCAAAAATTAATAAATTTATAGGATTTTTTGAATTTATACTACAACAATCGATTAATAGACCACTAACCGTTGTATTTGATGAATTTCAAGATATAAAATATATTGACGAATCTATATTTACCAGCATGCAAAATCTCTGGGATAAATATAAAAATAAATGTAAAATTCATCTAATAGTATGTGGTTCAATATATTCGATCATGTGTAAGTTATTTGAAAATAGCAAAGAACCTTTGTTCGGTAGAGCTGATACCAAAATTAATCTTAAACCTCTGAAAATAAGTACCCTACAAGAAATATTAATAGATGAACAGCAATATTCACCTCAGAATCTACTGACTCTATATACCATAATCGGCGGTGTACCAAGATATTTAGATCTATTACACATGCATAAAGCTTGGAATTTGGAAGCGATGCTGCACTGCATATTGCAAGATAATAGTTTTTTTATTAACGAAGGCAAAGATGTGTTAATAGAAGAATTAGGCAAAGAATACAAGGTTTATTTTTCAATTTTATCATTGATTGCAAGGGGTAAATCTTCGAGAAGTGCAATAGAATCTGTTTTACAAATCAGCACTGGTGGCTATATAGAAAGACTAGATAGTGAATACGCCATAATAAAAAAAATCAAACCAATATTTGCAAAAGAAAATTCTCGGACTCAAAAATATTATATACAAGATAATTTTTTAAATTTTTGGTTTAGATATATTTATCGACATCAATCCGCTATAGAAATCGGTAATTATAATTATGTTATTGATGTTATTTCTTCGGACTTTACCACTTATAGTGGAAAATTTCTTGAGTTCATGATACGTGAACTATTGGCAAACAGTGGGAACTACAATAATGTAGGAACATATTGGGAACGCGACAATAATAATGAAATAGACATAATTGCTTGCAATGATAAAGAAAAAATTCTACTGCTCGCTGACGTTAAGTTGCAAGCTAAAAAATTAAATTTAGAGTTATTACAACATAAGTCCAGAGCCATTATAGATGCACACCGTAATTATGAGATAACCTTTCATGGGTATAGCCTTGATGATGTCGATAGTTTAATTAATAAAGATTAGAAATATTGTAACCGCTCGGTCAACTACATATTGCTGCAACCTTTGCAATAGTGGTACGGCAATAAAGTATATAGATTGTCAGATTTAGTGTTAGGTACTTTTGCAATCAAATCAGCAAGATATTCATAAGTATTCAGCCCATTTTGCTTAGCAGTTTCAATAATAGAATAGATAATTGCAGCATTTTCGGCACCTTGGTCACTGCCGGCGAAGAGATAATTTTTTCTGCCAACAACCACTGGCCTTACGGCGCGCTCAGCAATATTGTTGTCTACTTCAAGCCGACCGTCAGCTAGTACATTTTGTAATGCACGCCAATGATTAAGAGCATAGTTAATTGCTTTTTCAATGGGAGTATTTGGTATTACGATTTTCTGCTTTTTAAGTAACCATCTGCGTAGTTTGCGATATATATCACGCAGATATACCTTTCTGTAGTAATACCTTTGTTTATAATCCATACCTCTACATTTAGACTCAATCGCATATATTGTAGCTATTCTGTCTAAGGCATCCTGTGCTATTGAATCACCCTTAGCAGACTCAGCAATTTCAAAGAATTTGCGTCTTACATGCGCCATACACCCAACTTCAATAATGTCGCCAGTTGCATATAATTTATCGTACCCCGCATATGCGTCTGCTTGCAGATATCCTTTAAATCCTGCTAAAAAATGTTGCGGTGCGGTTTGACTACGTGTTGCTGTGTAATCGTATATAGTGCAGGGGCAAGTAATACCATCAGCAACATATACCCAAAGCCTACCTTGTTTAGTCTTAGTTTTTGCTAATACTGGAACAGGTGTGTCATCAGTATGTATTTTAATTACGCTTAATAAATCCTTTTGCATAAGCTTAACCAGTGGTTGTAATAATTGTGCAGTTTGTCTCACCCAGTCACACATTGTAGTCTCAGGTATATCAATGCCATGACGCTTAAATCGTAGTGACTGACGATATAACGGTAGTGCATCTTGGTACTTATTTATTAGGATTTCTGCCAGTAAGCCAGGGCCAGGTATGCCCTTAGGTATTGGCTGTTGCGGCATAGTTGCTATTTTAACGCTACACCCATGCCGACATCCATATTTATAGCGTCTATGCTCTTTAACATATAATCTTGCCGGTATGAACTCTAGCTGCTCAGTAACTTCCTTACCAATACAGTGACATATTTGTTGGCATAAATCACAAATTCTGTCCGCTTCTGGGAGCTCATATTTTATAATTTCACGCTCAAGATTATCTGGCAACTTTTTTCTTATGGGTTTATTTTTGGAGTTATTATTTGATGTGGTCTTATCTACATCATCTGCAGCGGGATTATCTTCTTCTGATTTATGCTTGGATTGTTGCTTTTCCGATTTCTTACCATACAAAACGCGCAGCAGATTTTCAAGCTGCGCTTGCAGCTTTTCGGTCAGCAAAGACTGTTTCTTTAGCTCGTCCTGTAATGTACCAATTTGTTTCAACAACTCACTAATTTGTACATCTTTAGCGACCAGCAGCTTTAATACTTCATTTACATCCATAGCTTGGCTAGGATACTGCTAAGCCAAGCTATTGTCTGTGATCTAATAGCCATTCGTGCATTGATCTAGCCGCTATACAGCGCGAAGACGCTGCTTGTTTGTTAAATCTATTCCTTCAAGGAGCAAATTTAAGTCCGACATGCTTATTTTATATTTCTTGCCACCAATTCGAGGCACCCTAAACCTACCTTCTGCCAAGCACTTATAAGTCATTACAAAGCCGTTACGATCCCAATGCAGTATCTTAACTTTAGCGCCTCCTTTGCCGAAGAATACAAATAGGTGATTACCTTTTGGATCCAATGCAAACTCCTGTTGCACCAATGCTGCTAAGCTAAAGCAACCTTTACGCATGTCTATTGTTTGTGCGGCAACAAACACTGCTATATCAGGTGATGTTATTAACACGATTTTGCTCTTAAGCTAAGGACTAATTCTGCTAGTTGGTGCATCGGTATATTTTGTGGGATTTCCAAACTAACACCGCTTGCAATCTTTAATATCCATTTATTGTCAGCTGATTCTGTTATTTGTAGCTCCACAAATGCTGTGCTCTTATTAACGTCTGTTGTCTTTAACCTCCACCGAGATAAATAGTAAGCAAAATGGTCTTTATTTATGGTATGCTGTCGACAATAGTCGACCTGAGATAATCCACTGCTATTGAAATCTTCGATTAATTTAAACCATGCAGCGCGTTTAGAGGCCTGTTCATTGCGCGCTTGAATTGATGACTGTTCCATATAATTGCTCCGTTAAACTAAAAATTTATTTTTAACAGAGCAAATTTTTTATTGTAATATGTGGTTGCCCGAGCGGTTACGAAATATTGCATTAAATGCGCTAATTAATTTGTTGCAGATTGATAAATAGTTCACTAGTTTGAGATTTTTTGCGCTTATGAATTACACCAATTAAGGATGAGATCCGTACTAATCCAAATTGTGTCAGCGAATACGATAGCTCATTCCTGACACTACCATAAAAAATGAATACACCTTTATCTGCCACTGTTAGGTCTAATTGATTGATAGTTCCGGACACTAGGTTGGCACTTGAGTTATGATTTATTTTGAATTTACAATCGTTTGACCTGATATTCTGAATCGAAAGTTTAGAGTCCCCGTCCATAGTGCAATCAAAATTTGCTGAGTATTTTTTAATATCAACGTAACTATTTTTTAAGCTAATGCTAGAATCAGCACTTATTGTTTCCGCATTAAGTGTACCGCTATCTAATGTAGCTTCTATTGGATATGTGCTACTCATTTGGATTTCCAATATTACATAATTACCATTGCCACGTACAATCAAGGAATTATTTGTAACATCAACCTCTAACCCTTCTAAAGAACTTAAATCAGAGGTACTCTTTATAAAGATATGATTATGCGTAGTTTGCTTAATATTGATTGAACCCATATAATCAACAAGAATCAACTTTGTGGCAGTAACACTAGCACCATAATGTAATTTTTGTATAGGTATGTTTGCAGATGCAATAGGGCTGAAAAGCATTAACCAAAATGCAAACAAATTCAAAAATGAAGGAACCCTAACTATTTGCCGAAGTTCTGCGCACACGCCAGGTTTATAAATTGATGCTAACTTTTGCACTAAAGAATTGTGACGAATATTATTCAACTTAATATAGGTAAGTTCTAAAATTGTTAAACTCAAAATTTCAATCATATTAAACGTGATTTTACCTGTTTTTTATTTTGTCTTCAATAACTTTTTTTTCATAAACCTCATACCAGCAAATATTGGTACATATATATTTTCTGGAAATCCTTTCGGTAGCATATTAGTGACTGTTGCTATGACTTCATCAACTTGCGAAAGCATTTCATCTAATAATTGTTGAGCTATTTGAATCGAATAACCCGAATTTTTTGCTGTTTCAATAATATAAGCACGGCTCCCTTCACACCATTTGTAATGCTTATTTTTACCTATAAGCGCCATAGCCTGAACCAACTAATGAGTTAAACACACTAGGGAAAGAATTATTTTCCAAAGGAGATATTAATACAGCTTTAGATAAATGTTGCAGTACTGTCGCGGGAAATAGGCCATATAGACCTTTACCAAAAGATAAAGTGGCTCATATATTACTTTTGACAAAAGTAGAAATCTGTCATATATTACCTTTATAATCTTGCTTTTGGTGTAAAAATTATTATGACTATTGAAAGAGAACTCCTCAAAAAAGTAATTTTGGAGCAGAGTGTAATCCCAATACCAAGGGATTATGTTGACCGTCAAATAAATAGTGTAATTACACGCCTTATTAAAGGTAACTCAATAATAATTATAACTGGGGTACGTCGATGTGGTAAATCTGTGGTTCTAAAAAATATTCGTAATGCGTTACCAGAGTCATCTTATTACATAAACTTTGACGATGATCGCTTAGTTAATTTTACTGTCGACGATTTCCAAACATTATATGAAGTCTTTGTTGAAATGTTTGGTGTGCAGAAAACTTTTTATTTCGACGAAATACAAAATATTTTGCAATGGGAAAGGTTTGTACGACGATTGCATGATCAAGGTAATAAAGTTTTCATTACTGGCTCAAATGCATCTATGCTTAGTGTCGAGCTCGGTACTAGGCTAACCGGTAGAAACATCAGTGTAGAAATGTATCCTTATTCATTCTACGAATTTGTAGCTTATAAAAACATTTCGTTATTACAACGAATAGTAAAAAATAATCTTATTACAACAACTATTGATACAGGATTAATTGTTGGTTTATTCGAAGAATATATGGAAGTTGGTGGTTTCCCAGAGTATGTGAAAGATAGACAGGATGATTACATTTCTTCTTTATATGAAAATATTTTGTATAAAGATATAATAGTACGAAATAGGATAACTAAAATTCATGAAGTAAAACAACTGGTTTTTTCAGCTGCTAGTAACGTTGCCAAGAAAATTACACTAAATTCTGTGCGTAAAATGTTGAGTCTAGGAAATGCAAGTACTGTTTCTGAGTATTATGGATATTTAGAACAGAGTTTTTTGACATTTTTGGTGAATGAATATCATGATTCGATCAAACAGCAGCTTCGTAATGAAAAGAAACAGTATTTTATTGATCATGGTATGGCACGTATTATTGGGTTTAGAAAGAGTGAGGATTATGGTAGGATCTTGGAAAATATAGTGTTTATCGAACTGAAGCGTCGCAAGTATGATATTTATGTACATCAGGGTAAATACGAATGTGATTTTGTGGTGTTTCAAAAAAATATTATACATGCAGCAATTCAAGTATGTAAAAGCCTTACAGATATAGATACTAAAACCCGTGAATATAACGGAATAATTGAGGCTATGAGTACCCACAAACTTGCTCTTGGTTTAATATTGACTGAGAATGAACAAAGAATTGAGACTGTAGTTGTAGCTGATTGTAGCCTAACTATCGAAATTATGCCAGTTTGGAAGTGGTTATTGACTCCGGTTCAGCTGCAAGACTTGTCGTAACTGAAACTCACAAACTACGCTGGATCTCAGCTACTACGGCAGCAACTAGGATGCTCGAGGCTTATTGCGCACTATACCTTGCGCTTTAACGCTACTTTCCCTGCACTATGTTATTGATGTTATTTCTTCGGACTTTGCCACTTATAGTGGAAAATTTCTTGAGTTCATGATAGGTATCCCATATGGCATAATGCATATTTTATACCCCAGAGGGTATACTGTAAATTTTATACCCTGCAGGGTATATGGAGCATTTTATACCCTGTAGGGTATAGCACCTCAAAAGGCTTTAGCTGGCGGATTATACTCATTTTGGATCTGAAGTTTTAAACAACTACTTAAACAAGAATCGCCAAGCGCGGTTTTTGTGAAGCCAAATTTTCTAAAATGGGTAAGCTAAAAAGTATCACCAGCATTAAGGTCTAGCTGATGGGGTAAGTTTTTCGATATCAAAACCTTCGGCTTCATCCTGGTGCATAGGATGATGTTTATTCTCACAAAATGCTTTGTAAGCATTTAGCGTTGGTAATTTTTCTTTACATTTGGTGTAAGCAAGATACCCAAGGTTTGCAGCAGTAATACCAAAAGCAGTTGTGAACCCAGTGCACAGTGCTAACACGAATGGTAACTCGACTCCAATAACAGGATCTCTTAATTCTAGTCCATTAAGCAAAGAGTTGTCTTGTTGATCCTCTACTATTTGAAATATAATTTTATCGTTTTCTTCCTTGATTTGATTAAGGACATAGAAACTAAAAGCCATACCAAAAGAATAGCCTAACAGCCCACCCCAAAAAGTTGCACCAGGAATGCGACATTTATCTGGATTATCTTTAAGGAATTTCCTCTCTTCACTAGTAAATAGGCCTATAAGAATGATATGTGTAGCAACCGTCGCTAAAGAGATTAACGCGAGCCATTGATATTCGCCCACTGTCCGCAAAGCATGATAGTGCGTTCTAGACGATTGTAAGCTGTTACCTGTTGTTTCGATCATGTTATCTGGCATCTTAAATTTACTAATATTTCCAAAGTAATAAATTATACAATAAAAATACAGGGAAGTTAATACAAGTTATAGACATAAT
>JAGVLG010000024.1 GCA_020054325.1 Gammaproteobacteria bacterium | reverse complement strand
TTTCTTCCAAAGGAGAAACACAAAAGCCGACTAATTGAATATACTTACCAGGACATTTCTAAATGGCCAGCAACCGGACATTTCTATCGGGCCGTAACAGAGTTTTAATTTGTTTTAATTTGTTTTAATTTGTTTAATTCGTTACTATACACCCATTATTAAAAACAGTTACATATCTGCTCAATTACCAACCGTTAAGCCAGCCCTAAACCCTTAGCGCTGAAAATGCCCGCTGCGGAACATCACCTGTTGTATCAGCAGATGGCGCGGCAGACAATTCTGGTGGTAGTCTTACGTTTGATTGCAACACCTCTAAAACCCCAACAAAATCTGCGGCATTATTTATCGTAACTAAGGCTTGCTTGGTTTTAAGCAACCTACCACTCTCATCGTACTCGGTACAAACAATTTCTAAGTTACCACTAATGTTGCACGATGCCTGCTGTTGGTATTGTCTATAACGATGTAATAATGATCTAAACCTCTTAGCTTCAAATTCTTGATCAGATACCTCTGGCCTAAATTCTTCCCGCAAAACACCGTTTTTATCCGTGCGAACAAGACTCACAAAGTTATGCATCGCAGTTGAATTAAAGGAATCCACCCGAGTATCATCCTCTTGTCTTATCCTACCAGAGAGATACAAGCTACCACGCGGCGATACACAGCGGTTTGAAGTATTACTAGTAGATTGGATATGTAATTTTTCAGTGACAGTAATTCTAATTATAGGCATTTCAATACTCCAAGTTATTAGTGGTTCCCGCTGAATTTTTTAATTCTACTGGGTGACTAGGGGTCCTGCCGCTACGGCACCTTAAATTCGTCCTCGCTTACGCTGCGGGCGCAATTTAAGGGATCCGCCTCCGCGTCACCCGTTGCTTGGAGTTGAATTAAAAATTCAGCAGGAACTACTACCAAGTTATCTCAAATTTTTGGTAGCATAACAAATTCTATTGCATGATGCGAGTTATGTCGTTATATAAAGCTAGAAGCATAAATCCTCCCAGGATAACAAAACCCATCGTATAACAATAACCTATGGTCTGTTGCGATAAAGCTTTACCCCTTATCAACTCAACTATGCAAAACATAAAGTGCCCCCCATCTAATACTGGTATTGGCAACATATTTAAAACGCCCAAACTGATACTAACCAAAGCCAGAAAACCTAAAAAGTAAGCCAACCCAGATTCTGCAGAGCGCCCGGCAAATTTTGCAATTGAAATTGGACCAGCAACATGCTGTAACGACATTTGCCCCAAAAGCATTTTGCGCAAAAATTGTAGGGTTAATATTGTATACTGGCCGGTGCGATCCAACGCTTTTTTAAAAGCCAATCCCGGTGCATAATGCTGAGTTCGTAATAAATCTTGCGGCCAAGCTTGCTCTGCAAATTGCACTCCGATGAAACCCGTTACAGCCCCACCATCCAATTGTTTCTTAGCAGGGGTAAGCATTAAATTAATTAGCTGATCATTACGCTTTATACCTAATTGGATAGAATGATCATACTTGTTTTGGATCTGATGCATAAATGCGCTACGGCTAGTTACTGGCTTGTCATCCACAGTCACAATAATATCACCAGCTTGTAAACCTGCTGCAGCAGCAGGATAATCTGGCAATACTTTGCCAATTATTGGCTTGTTAGGATCTAATGGCGTCAAGCCTAAGTTTTTAACAATATTTTCATCATTTTCATTCAAAGACCAATGAATCAAATTTAAAGCATGAGTAGATTGTTGCTTTGTTGCAGGATCAACTACAGTAATGTTAATAAAATCTGTTTCGCCAACGTGCCTAATTAGATTAACAGCAATATCTTCCCAGCTTTTGACGGGTTGGTCTGCAACAGCGACAATTTCTTCGCCAGATTTTAACCCAGCTAAAGCTGCCACACTACCATGCGGGATATCACCTAATACCGGCACTATAGAAATAATGCCCAGCATAAACACGCCCCAATATGCTAAGATCGCAAACATTATATTAAATGCAGGACCAGCCGCAATAATAAGCAGCCGCGACCATACCGATTTATTATTAAAAGCTAAATGCCTCTCATTTTGCGCGACGATACCTTCATTTTGATCTAGCATCTTAACATAACCACCAAGTGGCACGCTGGCTATTACATACTCTGTACCCAATTTATCGTGCCAAGTAAGTAGTGATTTACCAAAACCAATGCTAAAACGTAACACCTTGACGCGTAACAAACGGGCAACAAGAAAATGTCCATATTCATGGACTGTAGTAAGTAGACCTATTGCAACAATAAATCCTAAAATCGCATATAACGTCCCAGTCATAGTATGCCTCTTCGGTAGTTCCTCGCTGAACTTTTTGAATTCTAGATGCCACGGGTCCTGCCTCCGCGTCACCCGTAGATTAGAGCTAAATCAGAGTTCAGCAGGAACAACTGATACTCTATTTAGTGCTACACATTCAGAAATTTAACAGTTCTAAATTTTGGTTAACAATTTCTAAAGCCTTACCCAACCATGGCGTAAACAATTCAGGTTGTTGCCGTAATTGCTCGCTAAGTTCTGAAAGTTGGATCCAGCGATAATCTTGTACTTCACTTCTATTAAAATTTACAACATCATCGGCAAATTTACCAATTAAGACATGATCATATTCATATTCAATTAAGCCATTATTAAACTCAGCCCGATAAATAAAAGCGCCAATTGGCTGTAAATCAGCACGAATATTCATCTCTTCCAATAATCGTCTTTGCCCGGCCGCAATTATATTTTCATTCGCGCGCGGATGACTACAGCAAGTGTTGGTCCATAAACCACCACAATGATATTTATCTGCCTGCCGTTGTTGTAACAATACTTCGAAGTGATCTGACACTTTGCGCAACAAAAATACAGAAAAAGCACGATGCAACAAACCTAATTGATGCGCTTGCATTTTTTCAGCTAAGCCGATTTGATTATCGTGCTCATCTACCAATACTAACATATCTGCAGCATTACAAGTCATACAAACACTCCGCGGTATGCGGTACTGCTTCAAATGGAGCTACACATTGCACCTCAGCGAATAATTCTTTAATTTTCGCCTCATCTTTTACTAAATATAATAACTTTAAATTCGGACCCGCATCTTGAGTAAAAAATACTGCCAGGCCTTCGGCTCTGGCACGCCAGACACGTTGCATATAATCCAGGGTAGGAGCTTGCGAATATATAATTGCCGGTGTCGATGATAGCATTAAAGCATGCATTGCTAACGCATTAGCCTCTGCCACAGCTCCTAAACTCCAAAAATCTTTACTTGCTAAAGCTGCATGCGTTTCTTGTAATGCCTGGGACACCGTTTTCGGCCATAAACTATAGAATGGTGAAGTTTCCACAGTGCATTGCATTGCTTCACTGGAGGTCTGCGGCTTTTGGCTTTTATCAACTAATAACAATCCAATTCGCAATTCAGGCCAATGATATTCTAATGGATAGGCATAACTATCTAATCCATTTGCTTGGCTACCTACCTGCCATTCTACAAAACCATGCCATAGCGAACGACACGCGCTACCACTTCCCATGCGCGCTAAGATTGATAACTGTTCTAACGCTAGCGGCCATTCGAACAAATCTGCTAGAGCCAACACTAAACCTGCAAAACCACAAGCTGATGAAGCTAAACCGGCTGCTACGGGGATATTAGTTTTGGTAGTTACGTTAAAAACTGTATCCTTAGTTGGGCGGATCAAATGTAAAAATTGTACAATACGTCGGTAAAACACAGTGTTACTTGCCACAACTTCGTTGTTCAAAATAATTTGATCAGTTGCTGCATCAGCCAAACTAACTTTAGTACAAGCACCAAGATTGCTTAATGAAATCGATAAACTACTAGTAACAGGTAGATTCAATTCAACATTGCGCTTTCCCCAGTATTTACATAAAGCAATATTACTAGGCGCAAATGCTACACCAGAAGATTTTTGCGGTACTGTAATCTTAGGTAACAATGCCTGTACTACATCCAATTTAGTTACCATAAGCTACTCCTTTGGGATCTACCATTAACGCAAACTGTATTACACCTTGTTGTCTTTGCCCTATATCGTAGGGAAATACTGTACTTGCCAAAGTACCCAGACCAATGACACAATCACCTAAACCCGAACCTGAAATTTTAGCACCATAGATATTTGATTGTGCGCTTAGTTGTCGCACTAAAGTATCTAGCTGCAAATCACTAACCCCTAGCGCAACTTGTAAACCATGATGCTGCATAAATAACATACCTAAGCTATCCCAATCCGAATTACGAATTGCTAGCATCGCTTGTTCGACACATGTTTGCATTGCGCTAAATATTCGTGCAAAAACTTTAGGTTGCTGCTGTTGCAAATCCTTAACCATAGCCACTACCATTTTAGTAGGTTTTTTGTAACCGCAATACACTGCAGTAATCGGTGGGATCAATGATAATGGTATAATTTTTAATGGCGCAACTCTATAAGCCAAAACTCCGCCATAAACACTTGCAGCAATATCAGCACCTGATCCAATACCTTGTACTTGCAGCATTATCATTTTACTTATTTTAAAAAGTTGCTTCAAACCGTATTGTTTAGCATGGAGCCAAGCACTTAATACTGCAACAGTTGCAACAGTTACGGCTGCCGAAGATCCAAAGCCAAGCTTACTGGAAAAATCTGGTCGAATTTGTAAAGTAAAACCGCTTTTAATTTGTGGCTCAAAATATTGTATTGCCGCTGTAACAAATTCAAATGGTGCTTGTTGTCGAATTTCAGCAATGTTCAATTGCATAGTACCCAAGTTTGCATCAATTAGCTCGATCGTATTGCTAGTATTAGGAGTTAGAATTACATTAATGCGTTTATCAATCGCCGTTACTAATGCTAATTTACCTGCTAATACCGCATGTTCCCCCATCAGCATCAAACTACCTGGTGCAGAAGCACTATACGATGCAAGTGCCATTTTGATCTACCCGAATAGTTTCTACGCTATAACCATACTGCGCTACTAATGCAGTGGGATCTTGCCGCGCCACAATTAATACAATTCCAGCTGCAGCACCAGAGATCGCTCCGGCACCACAAATTTTAGCGGCCATGCCAGCTTGCTCTAAAGCGCTAATAAAATTTGCAACTTTTTCAGGAACAACATTTATTCGTTGCAACAACTGATGGTTAATTTTTATTGCTGCTTGCAATTGTGTCACATCATTAGCATTTATAGCTTGCGAAATTACCTTGCAAACCGCTCCAAACTCTTGCAACAAACCTGGATCTTCTTGTAATTTCTTTGAAGTTACGGCAACACATTCTCCAGTACTGGACAGCGGTGTGCCTGTGTTTACTATGTATAATTGCATTTGTGGCACACTATGCTGCACGGCCGTCGAGTTTAGAAATTGCACACAACCACCATGGGTTACTAAATGTAGATCTAAACCACTTGATTTACCGTGCTGTAGATTTTCAACTAGTTGCCCAAAATGTAAATAATCGCTACGTTGCCAACCTAATTTCAAGAAACTATCTAACGCGGTCATGGTACTAATTACTGCCGCAGCAGAAGATCCCATACCACAACCGACTGGCACATTAGATCTTACTGCAATTTCCATACCTTTCGAAAATTGTAGTTTAATATGCTGTAAAACAATTGCAACAGCATATTGCAATAGTTCGAATGGTCGCTGTAATACCTCACGTATGCTACAGTTGCCATTTAAGAAGTTCTGGTATTGAGAATGTAATTGTTGGGCAAACAGCTGTAAACTTTGACCCGTTACGGTCTTGGCAAAGTCTAAATCTAACAAACTAAAATGTATATCAGTGTGCTCACGCGACGCAGCAACTGTTTCGACATAACGATTTACAGCGATAGCAATTGCGGGCTGTCCAAATAAAACTGCATGTTCGCCAGATATAATCAACTTTGCTGGCGTACGCGCAGTTACGTTAAACATTTACTGCGCTCCATAGTAATATGTGTGCGCATCAATTCACCAGGATTGGTTTGAGCTGCCAATAAGGATAATTCACCGCATAATACCGTGGCTGCAGTAATAATTGCTAAGCGTCGCGCTCCTACTCCTGGCTCAATATTTGCATAACAACCAAGTAAAGTAAGATTATGTTGTGTAAAATCTAAATCCTTGCCATTACCAACCGTTCCCATAATTAGATTCGGCAATGATACTGAAAAATACAAGGCATCACCCCGGACCTCTGCATGCACTATTCCTTGCGAGCCCTCAATTATATTTGCAGCATCTTGTCCAGTTGCTAAAAATATTGCCAGCAACATATTAGCAAAATGCGCGTTGGCACTACGTAAACCACCAGCCAACATAGTCCCGATTAAATTTTTCTTGATATGTAAATCTACAATCTTTTCTGGGGTGCTGCGTAATTCTTTAATACATATAGCGCGTGGCACTATAATTTCTGCAACAACATATTTACCACGCCCTAAAATTGCATTTACTGCAGACGCCTTTTTATCGGTACAAAAATTTGCAGAAATCGAAACATAGTGTAAATCCGGATATTGTTGCAAAACCCAATTTAACATAGCTTCTGCCGCAGCAGTTGCCATATTATGCCCAGAGGCATCGCCAGAAAAAATTGCTAAACGAATATAAACTAAACTACCAATTATTTGATAATGCATTTCCTTAAAACGTGCAAACCGACTTGCAATTGCAACGATTGCAGCAATCTCAGTCTCACGGCGCTTTAAATTTTGCACTAATTCATATGCTTTTGCAGCTGTAGTAGCATCTACCACAACCGATCTCGTCATACCATCATCGACTACGACTGCATTAATACCATCGCATAAACGTGAAATCTTGGCGCCACGACTGGTAGATGGCCATAATGGGGTTTCATAGGTAGCCATGGGCACTGAAATTTCTCCAGTAAACTCCTGGCTTATTATTTTTATCGGGCCCACCCTGCGCATGGGGATATTGGCTGTCGTTGCACTCATTATATTATTCTCACCTCACTGACAGCATTATATCGGTGTTAAATATCATATGTAACCCTAACACATATATTGGAAATGCGGCTAACATGCTATCGATCCGATCGTAAAAGCCGCCATGGCCGGGAATAATATTGCCACTGTCCTTAAAGCCATAAACTCTTTTTAACAGGCTTTCGACTAAATCCCCTACTACAGCAAATAAAACAACAATTAAAGCCAGCCATAACGCATAAACGTATGGAAAACTTGGCTTAAACCAAAGATAAAAGACACTCATAATTAGCATGCCAGCAGCTAAGGCGCCGTAAAAACCAGCCCAGGTTTTGCCAGGACTAACCTCCGGGATTAGCTTTTCTTTGCCCCAAAGCTTACCTGTACAATATGCACCAATATCGGCTCCCCAAATTAAGCAACAGCCTAATAGCACCCAAATTGGACCTTTGGCGGAATAACTGTGCAATTGATTAAATGCAACCCAGCCCGGCACAAACATTACCAATCCCACAAACGGCTGTAACATTACTTCTTGCCAAATCGCAGTCCCGCGTGGATAGTAACAAATTCCAATAAAACCGCACAGCCAACACATTAATGCTAACCAATAAATCCATTCTTCATTTAATCCTATATAAAGTAAATTTGAAGCCACTACGATTAATAAAGTTAATAACATTGCGCGACGTAAAGGATTTTGTGGCATAGCCATTCTTAACCATTCCCAGGCAGCACCAATAAACACGATACCGCTACCGACGGCTATATAAGCACTGGGTAAATATAATAACCCAAGAACGACTAAAGGAATTAAAATAATTGCGGATAATAAACGTAGTTTAAACATGTTGCGCTTGCTCAGATTCTTGGCTGACCAAGCCATAACGTCTCTCGCGTGTAGCATAAAACTGCAGTGCGGATTCTAGATCAACAACTCCAAAATCAGGCCACAATGTGTTGGTAAAATATAATTCAGTGTAGGCGAGTTGCCACAATAAAAAATTACTGATCCGCTGCTCACCGCTACTGCGAATTAATAGATCTGGCTCCGGCAAATCGTGCAACATAACATGTTGCGCTAACGTTGCTTCGTTGATTTCTTCAATTTTTAGCTCTTGCTTCAGCACAAGCTTACAAATTGCCTTGGTAGCTTGTACGATGTCCCAACGACCACCATAATTTAAAGCGATGTTTAACTGCAAACCACTGTTATTTTCTGTTAATTGTTGTGCGGATATTATTGCTTCTTGTAACACGGGAGCTAAGCCTTCTAGCGCCCCAATCACTCTTAAGCGTACATTATTACTATGTAATTGATGCACTTCATCTTGCAATAATTTTTGCAATAATGACATTAATAGTTTTACTTCAGCAACCGGACGTTTCCAGTTTTCACTGCTAAAAGCAAATAAGGTTAAAATAGGAATTTGATGATCGACACAATATTGTACTATGGCCCGCAGTGCCTCGACACCCCTATGATGACCAGCAACCCGCGGTAACATGCGATTCTGAGCCCAACGACCATTTCCGTCCATGATAATCGCAATGTGTTTTGGGGTTGCTTTCATATTGCTATACGTGCATTAAATCACGCTCTTTTTCATCCGTTAATCGATCAATTTCACCAATATACTTATCAGTTAATTTTTGAATTGCATCTTGCGCACGCCGTTCTTCATCCTCAGTGATCTCTTTATCTTTTAGTAAAGCTTTAATTGCATTGTTAGCATCGCGCCTAATATTACGTACTGCAACCCGTGAATCCTCAGCACTTGCCTTCATTTGCTTTACTAAACTCATGCGACGCTCTTCAGTTAACGCTGGCATTGGAACCCGAATTACAGTTCCTGCAGAGGCTGGATTCAAACCAAGCTCACTATTGCGAATTGCTTTCTCAATCGCAGGCCCCATAGTTTTATCGAATGGCGTAACCGCTAAAGTACGTGGATCCGACACAGTAATACTTGCTAACTGGTTTAAATGTGTTGGAGTACCATAATACTCCACCATGAGCCCTTCAATAATACTAGGATGAGCTCTACCAGTACGTAGTTTCGCAAGCTCATGCTTTAAAGTTTCTATACTTTTTAACATGCGAGCTTCAGAATCTTTTTTAATATCAGTCATTTTTTAATACCTATTCAACCAAGGTGCCTTCATCTTCACCCATAACTACACGCATCAATGCCCCGGGCTTATGCATATCAAAGACCCTGATTTTCATATGATGATCGCGACATTGGGTAAATGCTGCAAGATCCATAACTCCCAATTCCTTTTGCAACGCTTCTTTGAATGTTAAATTTTGGTAACGTTTAGCATTTGGATTTAAACGCGGATCACTATCATAAATCCCATCTACACTTGTGGCTTTTAATAAAATTTCTGCTTGAGTTTCAATGGCGCGCAAACTTGCTGCGGAGTCAGTAGTTACCAATGGATTACCAGTACCAGCAGCAAAGATTACTACTTTGCCATTGTTTAAATGATAAATTGCTTTGCGCCGATCATAATAATCAACAATACCACTCATTGGAATTGCTGACATTACTAGGGTTAAGTATCCGGCACGTTCAAAGGCATCGCGTAATGCTAATGCATTCATCAACGTTGCCAACATACCCATATGGTCGCCAGTAATACGTCCAATACCCGCAGCAGATAATGTTTCACCCCGAAAGAAGTTACCACCACCAACTACAATACCAACCTGAATTTTTAGATCTACTAACTCACGAACTTCTTTGGCAATGCGATCTATAACCGCAGGTTCAATACCGTATCCAGTGGTGCCGGCTAACGCCTCACCACTGAATTTCAAAAGGATCCGCTTGTATTTTGGAGTTTTTGCCATGGAGTTAAATCCTTATTAACCTTTGACTTGCGCCATAACCTCACTCGCAAAATCTACTGCTTTCTTTTCGATACCTTCACCTACTTCAAAGCGTATAAAAGTAGTAACTTTAGCTTTGCGGGAATCTAAAAGTTGTCCAACAGTTTGATCAGGATTCTTAACAAATGGTTGCCCAACTAAAGTAATTTCCTTAATAAACTTGTTTAATCTACCAGAGATAATTTTTTCTAAAATATCTGCAGGTTTGCCAACATTAGTTTCTTGCGCTTGCGCCATTAGAATTTCTTTTTCTTTAGCAATACGATCAGCAGGCACATCTGCTTCGCTAATACATTCCGGTTTCATAGCAGCAACATGCATTGCAATATCTTTTGCTAAAGCAACGTCATTAGTATTAATTGCAACTAAAGTTGCAATTCTAGCGCCAGAAGCATCGCCGCCATGCAAGTAGGCTGCAACAACACCACCTGCTTCTGCTTGTACGTAGTTAACACGACGCACTGCTAAATTCTCACCTAATTGCGCTACTAAAGCTAAACGTGTTGCTTCAATAGTGTTTTCAGTGTTGATCCACTGCTGTAATAAGCCCTGCAAATCTGTGGCCTTATTTTTAAGTGCAGTTTCTGCAACTTGCTTCGCAAATTCTTTGAAACGACTTTCACGGCCTACAAAATCGGTTTCACAGTTTACTTCTGCAATAACAGCCGCAGTGTTATCAGCAGTTGCCGCGACTGAAATTACACCTTCAGCAGCAATCCGACCACCTTTTTTAACTGCAGATGCTTGACCAGCAATGCGTAATGCTTCAATCGCAGCTTCTTCATCGCCTTGCGCAGTAGTTAACGCTTTTTTACATTCCATCATTCCTGCGCCAGTTTTTTCGCGCAGTCTACGTACCATTTCTGCTGTTACTTCTGTCATTTGCTAAACCTCATCATCTAGGCCAGCTAATGAACCGCCAGCCACAATTCGCTCTTCTTCTTCAACCTCAACAAAATCTTCTTGCATCTTCTTATTAATAACATTTTTTTGATTTTCACGTGCTTTAAGAATAATGTCAGATACTGTGCCTAAGTATAAACTGATAGAACGCATTGCATCGTCGTTACCTGGAATAATGTAGTCTACGCCAGTTGGTTTGCTATTAGTATCCACAATACCAATCACTGGGATTTTCAAACGATTAGCTTCTTGAATCGCAATCTTTTCGTTACCAACGTCAATTACAAACAAGGCATCCGGTAAACCACCCATAGTTTTAATTCCACCTAAACTATTTTCTAATTTTTCTAGTTCACGGCGTATAGTTAAACCTTCACGCTTAGTTAACAGTTGCATTGTGCCGTCTTCTTGCATTTTATTTAGGGTGTTCAAACGACGGATCGACTGACGGATAGTTTTATAATTGGTAAGCATACCGCCAAGCCAACGAAAATTAACATATGGCATGCCACATTTTTGCGCATATTCTGCGACTAGTTTGCTAGCAGAACGCTTGGTGCCAACAAACAAAATTTTACCGCCGCGATTGGCAACATCTTGAACAAATGACATTGCATCTTTAAACAATGGTAAAGTTTTTTCTAAATTAATAATACAGATTTTGTTTTTGGTACCATAAATGAATTCATCCATTTGTGGTTCACGGAAACGAGATAAGTGTCCAAAGTGCACGCCTGCTTCAAAGAGGGTGCGCATAGATACATCAGGTGTACTCATAATTATCACTCCAAAATGAGCACTGCTATGTAGTCGATTGATTTTGACTAGCATGTAGTAGTACTCGGGTTATGCCTCCATATGTCTTCGTACTACAACCTGCCTACCACTTGGTAATCAGGCACCCGTAGTACAAATACCTACATATGTGTGTTTTAGTAATTCAGCTAAAATAAAAAACCTTCCGCTGAACGCGAATTTATACCACATATTAAGGTGGCTATGCAAATTTATCCGGGCGGAAAGGGCGAAATTAACCCCTCTGGTAGCGCGCCTAAAATTCGGCGCGCCAAGAGGACCAAGAGTGGATTAAGGGCGTGGGCGTGGAGCAGCCAAAGTAGTTGTATCAGCTGCAGCACCAGCGGCACCATCTTCCAAAGCAGCAACTGGGGCAGCCGCGGCAGGGGCCTCTAGTGCAATACGACGCACAACACCACCCTCTCTGATAACCCGACGTACTGCTGTACCGTTACCTACAGTAATTGGACCACGTTCTACCATAGTAGGATGTACTACTAAAGCCTCTACATTCACAATTGCGTTCGCAACTGCTGCTTGTACTTCTGGGCGGACGAAACTTTGCGCAATTAAAGCTCTGCTAGTAGCAGTAAAGCGCGCTTCAATTACCCCAACCATGATTTCTGCGACAATACCAGTGTTAGCAAAATCTACTGGAATTACATTAGCCTCACCAAGTAAATCTTTCCATTGTTGATATACTGCGCTTCTTTCTTTCCATTCAGTAATAGGAGCAGAACTGTAAGTATCATTTCTTAAAAAGCAAAGGTGGAAAATCTCATACCTTGCTTTAACTTCAGCAAAAATCTGTTGCGCTGTCATATCTTCGGTAACAGGTATGCCTAAATGACGCGTTATGTTATCAGCTGATAATACTTCATCGCACATCTCATCACCCATGGTGAATAAGATTGCTCTGCCAGTAGTACGGGTTTTTCTAGCAGCAAATAACATTGCAGCAGCGTAGCTTTCAGTAAAATCACTACCACCGCCGCCTTCCAGACCCAATTCTTGTAATTGTCGCGCAGCTTCCGCTAATCCTTGAGGATTGTTAACTGAATTGAAACAAGTTGCTTGCACTGGACATACGTCAAACTTCACGTCACCTATAGCACCAAACATAAGCTGCGGATTTGGAATAGTACGGCGATTTGCTAATTCGGTAATTAAACGCTGGAGTTGACCGCCAGGTAGACAAAAATTACGTGGAATATCTCGCATTGAACCAGTAACGTCAAAGAATACTGCTAATGCAGCAGATTCTACCCCAGCAGGCACTGCTTGCATTTCACGCATTGCAATATTTCTAGCTAAAAAATCAGGACGATAAGTAAATTCTCTGGAATACATGTTATACGCCCTTTGCATTCCCGCTGCTGAAATACCACTCATAATTATTCTCCTACGTAATTCTAGTTAATATCAAAGGCTGACCAACTCAATTGGTTAATATACTAACATCGAAAGGCGAGCATAACAACTAGGAATTTATAAAAATTTATAAAAAAATGCTGAGGTATCACAAATTAAAAAACGTGATGCTACACATCCAGTAACTAGTATGGCATGGTATTAATGAGCAGGCGCTTCACGCACATCCCATACCAAACCTAGCTTCTTCATAACTCTTAGTATTATATAAGTAATATCCACTTGATATCCTAAGCCCTGCCTAGCTGAGCTCGGATAATGGTGATGATTATTATGCCAGCCCTCACCAAAGGTAAGTAGTGCCAACCACCAGTTGTTGCGGCTGTGATCATTAGTATCAAACTTTCTAGATCCAAGTTTATGCGCCAACGAATTTATTGAAAACGTAACATGGTAAACTAATACTGTAGAAATAAAATAACCCCAAATGAGATAACTCCAACCACCGAACATAAACAATGCAACGCCATAAATAATTGGCGGCAAGGAATCGAAGCGATTTAACCAGCGCAACTCAGGATATTTAAGTAAATCTTTAATATATGTTTCATCAGTATTAAAATTTTCGGCCATTAAAAACCAACCGCAGTGACTCCACCAAAAACTCTTGGTATGCGGGGAATGATGATCCCTTTCCGTATCTGAATACCTATGATGATGACGATGATGCGCTGCCCACCACAATGGTCCACGTTGCGCTGCGGCAGTTGCGATAAATGCAAAAATAAACTGCACAGTTCTTGAGGTCTTAAAGGCACGATGCGAAAAACAGCGATGATAAAATGCTGTTAAAGAAAATACCCTTAATGCATAAGCAACCACACAAGTAATTACTGCGCCTAACGGTGCACCTATCCAAAAAACTGCAAAGCATGCCAGGTGAGTAATAATAAATGGCAAGCATCGTAAATAATCGATTTTATTATTTGTAGAAAGTGGCTTATGACTGGAGTCAAACCAGAGATATAGCGAGTTTAAAAGTTTTGCATTTATCACTTTGTATATTGGCTCGTTGTGGAAGACAACGTATAATAGGCGCAAACCAGCAAGAAGTAAACTTTCCGGCAGTATTTTAATGTAATCTTGATTATTTTGTTATATACTGAACAAAATAATGACACATGGTAGTTAGGAAGAGCATGACTATAAAAATCAAAAGCACCGATGAAATTGCAAAGATGCGAGTTGCAGGGCGCTTAGCGGCACAAGTCTTGGAAATGATTGCGCCGCATATAAAACCAGGGGTAACCACAGAAGAGTTAAATCGTATCTGTCACGATTATATAGTGAATGTGCAACAAGCTATTCCAGCCCCGCTAAATTACAAAGGCTTTCCAAAATCAATTTGTACTTCAGTTAATGAAGTTGTGTGCCATGGCATTCCAAGTCCAAGTCAAAAACTAAAAAATTCCGATATAGTTAATGTTGATGTTACGGTAATTAAAGATGGCTACCATGGCGATACCAGTAAAATGTTTTTTGTTGGTAAACCAGCAAACACACAAAAGGATCGTGACTCCTTAAAACTAATCCGTATTACCCAAGAATGTATGTATCGTGGTATTCAGCAAGCAAAACCTGGTAACACTTTAAACGATATTGCGCGCGCGATTGAATCACATGCCAATGCCAATAAATTTAGTGTGGTACATGAGTATTGCGGCCATGGTATTGGTAATGAATTCCACGAAGATCCGCAAGTATTACATTATGTTAGCCCGGAAAATAACATAGAAATAAAGGCCGGTATGGTTTTTACCATAGAACCAATGATCAATGCTGGCAACCGCCATATAAAACTTAAAAAAGATAATTGGACTGTTGTTACTAAAGATGGTCAGTTATCTGCCCAATGGGAACATACCATTCTTATCACAACAAATGGCGCAGAAATACTTACAATGCGTGAAGAAGAATCTAACATCGTCTAAACTAGTTATATTGGTTTCAAATATTAAACAGTCAGTATTTCAATGGGAACTGCTGATGAACACTATATGAAGACTAAATTGGATATTATCAAAAGGGAGGCTATACTAGGTCTATGTGCATTAAGGAACCTCTTGCACATTCATAGTAAGCCAAGTTTAATTTATCAAGTGGGGCTAAACCGTGTCAAAACTTTACGTAACTTATTTCATTGCGCAACAACCACAAAAGGTTGGGCATAGATTAGAAAGAAGTGCTGGTAATGTTCGTTCACTATTCCCTGTATCTGATGGAGATCGGATCTCCGAAGCACAGCGTCAAGTAGTTAACGATTATATTGATAGTCAAGAAGCAGCTGAAGTTTTAGAAACATTCATAGAAATTCCAGAAGCAAAAAAAATAATAAATGGCCACAGTTAGAAAAGGCCATTGATTACGCTAAAGCAAAAAATGCTACTTTAGTTGTAGCTGAGCTTGGGGCTTTAACTAACAATGAAACATTTTCACAATTATTATTAGATTCGGGAATTGCATTCCATTTTTGTGATCAACCCTATGTTGATCGCAAAATCTTAGAAGGCCTGCATAAACATGCCCAAGTGCTACGTAAATTACATGGTAAGTTGATTAAAGAAGGTTTAAAACATACTTCTGCTAAATCTGGCAATCCGAATGCAGCAGAAGTAATTAGCAAAGTAAATAAACCGAAGATAGATGTAGCTATTGTATTTGCTGATTTACTACAGCCAATCATTGCCGACTACAAACGCAAAGGATACTCGCAACGCCAAATGGTAAAAGCTCTTAATGAGGAAGGCTTTACAGCTCCAGAAGGCGGTAAATGGGTACTTAGTCAATTGCAAAAGGTTCTAGATCGAGTTCGTTTAAACGAAGTCGCGCGCGATCTCCGCAATACTGTGGAACCTTTACGCGCTAATGCATTATCAGATGCTGGAATTGCTGAAGAACTCAATACTAAAGGTATATCTTCGCTAAAGCGCACTACTTGGGATGAAGCACAAGTAAAAAAACTTTTAGCACGTTTAGAGCAAATCAAAGATATTGAGCTGATCAATAAATTTGTACTAGATCTTTTACCGCTGTTACATGCATATCGCAGTCGTGGTCTAAGCGCAATAGAAATGTTACAGGAATTTGAAGCAGCAGGATTACCGATACGGCAACAAGCAACTGAAGCCGTAGCTTAAGGAGGAGCACACAAATGTCAGATTTACCTGATCATGAAATTAAAAGTTTATTACAAACTTTACAACATGATTTAGCAGAATTTCCTGAGGGAATGGATTCGCTAGAGGCTGAATTGGAGTCCGCAGCAAAGCATGTTCCTGCATATCTTAAAATTGTGAAGAGTCATATTGAACAGTTACGTAAGGTTTTGGAATTAGAAAACCATAATCATCGCACCTTGGAAAATGCTGGTTTAACAGCACCAGTACAACAGTTGATCAAGTTGTTTAATACCTTAGATGAAGCAGATATTACCTTATTGGAAGAATTAGCTACTGCAGCGCGTAATTGGCATTCTAATTACGCTGATGATGCTATCCATGAGTCCGCGCTAGAATCTGAAGCAACTACTTAATTTGTGCGTATCTGCTCCACAAATTGAGCCACTTAAAGCTGCGAGGTGGCGCGCCACCTCGCAGTTAATAAGATCCCTCGCGTTTATTGCAAGAATACTATGAAAAAGGATTTCATCAATCACTTCAGGAAAGATAGTAAACACCTCGATAAGTCTACTGAGACCAAACCTCATACCCCAGCAAAAAATCCTGAAGTTGAGATCGCCAAAGAAATGATTAATGCTTATCGCAAGCATTATCAGGATATCGATCTAGACGTATTACGCAATCTAATCGAACTTAAAGATATTACCAACGCTCCCAAGCAAGCAAACCCAGATGCGTCGTTTAATGCCATTGAACAACGCTTAGGCGAGGCTGAAAGCAACGAAACCTTACGTCGCGAACGCTGGCATAACAAAATTTCTTGCCCAAATTGTGGCTCGCATCGTATTAGAAATCTTAACCATACCGAGCAAAAAGCACATGGTAATTTTCGGTATAACTGTCTGGAATGTAACCAATATTTTAATGCTTCTACTGGTACTCCGATTGAAAGCGGTAGCCCACCACTATCAACGTGGATGTTTTGCTGGTATCTATTGGGTTGCACCGATTCACTGCAATACATTGCTAATAAACTTGGTTTAGATTTACCAACCGTAGAGGCAATGGTGCGTCAAATGCAAAAATTATTTAAATCGCAACAACCATTAACACACTTCATGTCATTTGAAGAATGGTCTTTAAAACATGGCACTAGTTATAAAAAGCGTATTCAACATGAGTTCAGTCGCAAACAAGAATTATATCGCGGCGATACCACTGGGGTTCCACATGATACCCGCGAATATGCGCGCCAAAAAAATCGCGCCCATAACCCACATGATCATACACCGCATAAACCCAAACCTAAAAACCGTGCTACTTAACCCATAAACCTAGTAAATTTCAGACGCAGTGCACGTAATTGATCTAGCATTTGCGCTGATAGTGTCTGTTCCGGCATTGGCGTTGCTGGGACATTAATAACCTCAATACTACTGCAACTACTTGTAGCTCCAGATTTAGCGTCTTGGCGCGGATCTTCTTCTGCTGCCCTAGGGCTTGCTATAGGGCTAGGTGCCAAATCGATATCCACAAATTGATCTGGATCCTCAACCTCTTCTACACCAGTAATCCTGCGGCGAGGCTCTGTAGGTAACCTAAACAGCAATTGACTATTCTGCATACTTTTCATTAAGGCCGCGCATCCGGGTTTACCCAGATGCGCAGCGTACATCCAGTACATTATTTATTTGAAGGTAATCTTGGTGGTGGAGATGCCGAAGCGATTAATTTATTGTTTTGGTATGAATCGTTCACCATCTTAGCCAATGCTGCTGCTAGTAATGATTCAATTCGCTCCATCTGGGCATATCTTTGGTAATCCATCCACAAACTAAATGCTTGCATTGCTGCTATTTCTTTCAGCACAGCTAATTCATTGGTACCAGGATCAGCTAAATATTGCGCCCAAGCAGATTGCTCATAACGCTGCGTCGACTGTTGTTGGATCAATTGCATTAAAGAGGTATTTTGCGCTGGATCTGTATTACCTAAACCTAAAGCAGAACCTGGAATACGATCGCCATAAATCTTGTTAAATGAATTTAAAGCAACACCCAATACTGCCTGCCCAGCCATGTAATTGGCATAATCGGTTTTTTTACCACCATCATCTAAAAATCCCGGCGAAGTAACACTAGTCTTTATAGTCGGATCTGGGAACGGGCTAACAATATTCCGAATTAAATTTTGCGCGGTTAAATCTGATAAATTAGTATAAATTGTCGGATCGATAACCGCAGCAAAGTTAACATCACCCATTTCTAAGTATGGTGCAGCTGGATCATCAATATTCTGCCCTTTACACTGCAAACCTTGTACTTCAGCGCTAATATTCGGAGAACAATACGCGCTTCTATGCTTCTGTACAAAACCAATTTGCGGCGTGCTGGTAACTTGCTCTTGTTGTCCGCCAGCAGTACCATACGAGCGACCTTGTTGATAAATGGAATAACCAAAATCTTGTACAGTCTTAGTTAAGAGAAAATTATTGATCTTACCTTCCAAAGTGCTCGCTTTAGATCCAGAAGACAAAAATCCTTGCCAAGATACATCAGCTGCATGAGATATTGCGGGAATTGCAACAATAACAGCACTAACTAATGTTGCAGTAAATTTGCGACGAAAGTCCATTTATTTCTCCTACGCGTTGTAATTCTCCAACGCTTTAAGTACCAATGATATACGCTGCGGTGCAAAAACACGCGACAATAATTGTAAACGTTCAAACACCAAATTACGCTGCAAAAATAGTTTAATGTGGGCGTTACCAGGGGTTGCATCACCTTTGCTATTGTCTTCGGCATACATGAGCAATTGCGAAGCTGAACCAGGTTTAGCTAGATCGAGCGCTTGTAAAATTCGCATTGCCCTGCTTGATTTAGTGCTCGCCAAAATACGAATTAATGGCTCTTCATTGCCCGTTACATCAAAATCCGAAGCGTAATCAATTACCCGGCCTAACTCTAAAATCGCTGGTTCTAACTCCGGCTCTTCATCCATAGCCCAGTGCTCTACCCTTTCCAATGCTACAATAACCCGGTACAGTGTACGGCGATCGTAACTGTCCCAAAAGGCATGTATGGAGTCGGTATGTAAGTCTGGCACCTAAGAACACCCTTAAACTGTTTTGCTTTTCTCAATATATTCTATAATAGAGCTAAATTGATTGAATAGCCACCACCCAAAGAGTAGTATTGCCATATGAGAATCCTAACCGTACTGCTTTTGTGCTTGTTGTTGCCTGAAATTGCAACAGCAGTGGCATTTAGTCCCCCACCCACTGATAAATCGGTGAGTTTGCTCGGGATAATTTTTGGTACCCATGTTGGTCCAGTTTATCTTGGCGGCCCTGCTAATCCAGCTCTCAGACATATGTTTGAGATCTTTAACTCGGTAGTTATAAGTCTCGGCACCATAATTATTTCTTACGTTGGTATTGTCTCCACCATTAACACCGCGCAACAAGGTAAGCCAATGGGGCAAAAGTGGAATTCCATTTGGATCCCGATGCGTGCTGTTAGTGGCATGGTTTTAATTATTCCTACTCCCGGCTCAGGCTATTCGGTAATTCAAACCACAATAATGTGGTTAATTTTGCAAGGAATTGGTGCTGCAGATCTAATTTGGAATAACATTTTATTAAATCTAGAAAGCGGTATGAATGTTGTTACTGGTGTCCAACGCCAAAACCGTGCTCGCCCTGAAGCGCCTATACCAGAGGTATATCTAACTTTAGATGAAATTGGGAAGGATTTAAGTAGAGAGGTATTAAGATCAGCTGTTTGTTTAAACGTAATACAAAATATTGCAAGTGGTAAAGCTAAGAATGATTTTGGCTTCAGTGCCCCCCCAGAGACTGTTGCAGCACGCTATGGCTCCAAAGTAAAATTCTATGTCACCCCCGCTGCAACCCCTGCTAAAAATAATGATTTCGCAAGTGTAACCGGAACCGCGTATGTTGGCGTTGAAGGAGATCCACGCTTTTTTAATGTTTGTGGGACTTATCGAATAACCGCAACAGTGGAACGTAATGAGTGGGATGTTGCAGAGCGCGAGGCCATAACTGCTAATCAATTAGAACGCGCCGCAGCTAATGTTTACCAAATCAAAAAAAATGCACTTATTAAAATGTTCTCCAATTTAAATCCACTTGCAGAAGCCATTGCTTCGCAAAATAAAGGATTGCGTCCAACCCATCCACAAACTGGACGGTTAATGGCGCCATACCCAGGAAATTTTGTAGAACCGGCCGGTTACATGCAACTTGCTGCCAACACCTTTGCATTAGAAATGCAACATGCAATCAGACCGCATAAAATTGCAGCATTACAACAGGTAGTACGCAATGGCATGCTAAATGGTTGGATAAGCGCCGGATCATTTTTCTTTGTGTTAAACCAAACCCAAGATGTAGATTTTTTTGACACTGTAACCGCCGAACCAATAACTGAAAATATCCCTGCCTGTAATAATCCAGCACAGTGCAGTGCTATTTTTCCAAATGGTTCCAATATTCTTGGTGAACGTGTTAATTCTTTCTTAGAAGACTACGCGGAACGTGCTTATATGGCATCGCGCTTATGGGATGCCTACATTTATTTAACGCATGATGAAATCTCAGTCGTAGATCGCTTCGATGTAGAACCTTTGGAGACACCTACAGATCTTTTACAACATCAAACCTCCGAGTTGCTGCGCGATATGATGAATGAACATAATGATCCGCTCATTGCTCAAGGCAAATTTGGTTCGGAGCTAATGCGGGTTGCAGAGCAAACCTGGTCGAAACGACTTGCAGATCACGAGGTATTCCTAGATCGCCTTGCTGCGGAGGAGCGACCTTTAACAGCTGAAGAACGACATCAAATTGAAACCTTCAACAGTAACAATGCTTTGATTCTTGGGATCTTGGCAATCTTATGGGGTATCGGAGCCATGCTCGCAATTTATATCCCGTTAATTCCATATTTGATCTTTACTGTGGCAGTGGTAGGTTGGTTCTTATTGGTAATTGAAGCAATTGTAGCAGCCCCGGTATTAGCCATAAGTTTCATGCTCCCCTCGGGCGAAGAGCTCGGCAAAATTGCACAAGGTCTAATGTTATTATTAAATATCGTCCTGCGCCCTACTCTTATGCTATTTGGTTTCATCCTGGCGATCCGCTTATACCAAGCAGTGGTGCAATTGGTAAACTTTAGCATTATTGGTAATTTAGATAACATTGATGTGGGTAACTCATCATACGCCTGGATGGCTATAATAACTATATATGGCGCCTTTACAGTATCTCTGGCTAACAAATGTTTTTCTTTGATATATGCATTGCCAGATAAAATCTTACGTTGGATGGGCGGCGGGCCAGAGCATACTGATGTATCACAAGAAATACATTCAGTTAAAGGTGGCTTAGGTAAAGGTGAAGAAATGGCAAAACAAATTTCTTCCGGCTTTGTAAAACGTGAAATGGTACGTTTAGATGCAAGAGCTAAAAATTTGATGGGCGATGAAGTAACCGGTGGAGCCAAGAAGCATAACCCGGACGAATAATGGAATAAAATTTTATGTTGCAAGGATTGCTTTACATAACGTTGCTACTGTTCTCGCCAGATATCTTTGCGGGATTTTTTGACCCACCGCCAACCGATAAATCGGTAAATGTCTTAGGATTAATCTTCGGTGCAAATATTGGCAATGTCTATCTCGGTGGGGCCGCAAATCCTACCATGTCGAATATCATGGAAAAATTTAATTTTATCATGGTAGCAGTTGGCACTATCGTTGTTTCTTATGTAGCAATTTTATCGGTAATCAATACTGCCCAAGAAGGTGAAGCTATGGGCAAACGTTGGTCGGCAGTATGGACCCCGCTTCGCACAGTATCTGGTATGGTGTTGTTAATTCCGAGCCCAGGCACTGGCTATTCTTTTATTCAAGTAATGGTAACATATGTAATCCTGCAAGGCATTGGGGCGGCAGATCAAGTTTGGAATTTGGCGCTTGATGGCCTGCAAAAAGGCTCTAGTGTGACTATGGGAAAAAATGTGATCCCAGGCGTAGAAATTCTAGGTATTGCATATCCTATAGCTGCAGACATCTTACAAATTGCAATTTGCTTGGAGGGCTTAAATCAAATTGCAAGAACTGGCGACCATGCCCTAACTAATGATTGGTTAAATCGTAATGCTGCTTACATGAAGCATTATACTACCTCAACCAACATAGATCCTAGAATTATCCCAAGTGATCCGAATTCAATAACTTCAATCTCAGTTACTGGTGCCAGCAATTTTGGAGTTGAAGATCCCAACAACACCAATAGCATGCAGACCGCAACGTGCGGCTCGATAGAGGTTTCCGGCACAGCGTATGTAGCTGATTTTGGAGCTGACTATTTCAATGATATGTCAGCCAGCGAAAAATATAGAATATTACTAAAGAAAGCACAGGAAATATACGATACTAAACAGCTTGCCATAAGTAGTATGATAAGCATTTTGCAACCACTAGCTGAGGCAATAGTACGCAATAACGTTAAACCATTAGTTTTAACCTCATATTCACAAAATATAAAACGTCCCCCAGACACTAGCACCAGTTTGCAACCACAGGGTTATAAGCCTGCAGCAACCCAAGCATATGTTGATATATTGTCAGGCTTGATAAGAACTGCCGATAGTAGCAGCTTAACTAATGCTTTAAGAGACGCTATCCGAATTGGTAAAACTCAAGGCTGGGTAGTAGCGGGTTCCTTTTATTTTGTATTAAACAAAAACATCACCCCAGGTTTTATTACAGATATATACACTGCTCCTGAGATTAATACCCCGGTAAGTTGCACAGGTGGATGTGAAAATTTGCTGTACTCTACGCCACCAAAGTTCGACTTAATAGAAACCAAAAACCCTACTTTAACTAAATTGGGTTTAAGCAACGCTGAAATGCAAGCGATGAATACCTATTTGGCTACTGGGGCGATCTATTGGCGTAATGACTCTGCGGTTGCATCCAATTTAAATTTGGCTACTGCAGATGACGGCGATTTCGGTAATCAAATTATTGCAGCAATTGCAAAACCCTTAAATGATTTGATGCTAAGTTTTATGCAAAGCTTAAATGGTACAACCACTGGCGGTGATATTTTATTGGCTCAATCGCAGTTCGGTCAAACCATGATGCGCGCCATGGAGGCAGCATGGTTGGTTACTATTGCTGCAGTTATAGTTTTAGCATTACCCGCCTGGATCCCATTTACTGCGGGTTATTTGGGCTTATACATCGGATTATTGATGACCTTATTATCGATGGTGATCCCAGTGATAGCCTTAGTTTGGGGCATCGGTGCTTCGCTTGCAGTCTATGTACCGTTGATCCCATTCATAATTTTTACTACTGCAACTGTTGGATGGTTAATTGCAGTAATAGAGGCAATTATTGCAGCCCCTCTAATTTGTATTGGCTTGGTAATGCCTTCTGGCGACGAGCTAGGACGTTTGGAAACAGCGCTTATGATATTGGCAAATGTGTTTTTAAGGCCAATGCTGATGATCTTAGGTTTCATTCTTGCTAGTAGAATATACTCTGCAGCAGTTTATATTGTTGATAAAGGCATGTTAGAAGTACTGAACACCATAAACGTACAGACTATTTTCTCTTCAGTTTTAGTATTCTTCATTTATGCCTCGTTTATAATGGGAATAACTAACACTTGTTTCTCGGTAATTTACGGTTTGCCTGATAAAGTATTACGTTGGATGGGTGGTGGCCGACCTGAAGCAACCGATATGTCTGCAGCTCAAGAAGCAAAAAGAGCAATTGGCGCCGCTGCTGGAGAAATTGGCAAGGGGATGGCAGATACTGGTAAAATGGGTACTGAAAAAGTTAGTGGTATGGCGAAAGAAAATGCAGAAAGATGGGCCAATATGTCCGGAGAAGCTAAAGCTAGTAGTAGCCCATCCAACCCCGTTAGAAACTTTTTCAAAGGACGTGCTGAAGACAGAGCAGCAGCCAAAGAAGCCAAAGAGGCTAAAGGCGCCGAGGCTAGTCACAGCAAAATGATTGATCTCACTAGGGGCGAGGATGCCGCACGTTTTCATAAGGAAATGGCAGCTAAGGCTAATACCGCCGCAAGTAAAGCAAGTATCCCAGAGGCGCATAAAGCTGATATGGGCAAGGTTTTTGATGAAATGAAAAAACGGCAGAATACAGATCCTGAAGACCATGTTTAAGCTGGAGTTAAACCAACATTTCAGCCGGAACGATTTGTATAATAGCCTAGCATTAGGAACTATACTATTATTTTGATAGCACTAAAAAAGTTTCAAGGGGAACATGATGGGTTTCTTCTCAGGAGTTAAAAATCTAGGTAGTTACATATTTAACTTTAGAGTTAATAAATGGCTTGATTATGATATGCTCAAAAGATCTACTACTAAGATCGTTGACATAACCCGTGCTACCTTTAGTCCTGAGCAAGCTGAGCGTACCGAGACCTTTGAACAAGCAATGGAACGTTTAAACTTAACTGAGGCTGAATTACAACAGCGATTAGCTGAATTTTCACGTTTACTGGTTATCTATTTAATTATTGCAGCTTTAATTTTTGCATATAGTGTCTGGATTGCTTTTAGCTATAAAAATATCATGGGATTCTTTATGGGATTTTGCATAACTATTTTTGCTCTAACCCATGCTTTCCGTTATCACTTTTGGATTTATCAGATCAAACACCGTAAATTAGGTTGCAGTTTACGCGAATGGTTTTTTGATCGTTAATTGCTCTAGCATTTCGATTTGACGAAGCGCAACAAGGATTGTTTGCATGAAAAGCTTACTATATTTAATTTTACTCTTCATTTCTCCAGATATGTTTGCAGGTATTTTCGATCCGCCGCCATCGGATGAGTCGGTAAGGGTTTTAGGACTAATTTTTGGCTCCAACATTGGCAATGTCTATTTAGGTGGTGCCCCTAACCCAGTTATGTCCGCAATTATGGAAAAATTTAATTTCATAATTGTAACCGCAGGAACTTTAGTTGTCGCTTATGTCGTAGTCTTATCGGTGATTAATACTGCGCAAGAAGGTACTGCGATGGGTAAAAAATGGTCGGCAGTTTGGGTACCAATGCGATCTATCGCCGGAATGTCGTTAATGATCCCAACACCTGCTTCTGGATATTCGATGATCCAGATGACTGTTATCTGGATCATTATTCAGGGAATTGGTGCTGCAGATCAGATCTGGAATATGACACTAGATGGTTTAAAAAGTGGTGCTAGTGTTACTATGGGAGTGCAAACAGTTGCTGGTTTAGATCAGGATGCTGAAAAAGTCACAGAAAATCTCCTTGCAATTGCAATTTGCATTGAGTCATTAAAAGCTTTTGCGCAAAACGATCCTGCAGGACAGCATATGTGGCTAAATCAAAATGCAAATTACATCAAAGGATATACCGATAATGTAACAGTCATCGAAAATATCACCACAACAAGCGCCCCAGAGTTGATACCTCTTGCAAGAGTAAGCGGTACAATAAATTTTGGCGTTAGAAACCCTAATGATCCCCTTCCAGCACATACAGCCACTTGCGGTAAAGTTAGTATTGATGGCACTGCCAGAACATCGGATTATGGTGGAGAATTTAGAGCTGTAAACTCACGCCAAGAGCAATTAAAAATTTTAGAGCGAGATGCACAGAATATCTTTGCAACTAAAGTGCTTGCAATAAACAGCATGATGAGTATTTTACAACCTCTGGCAGAACAAATTGTTAAAGGTAATATTGTTGTTAAAGATAGAACTAAACCGCTTGATCCGCCAGGTTACAAAAATGCTGCTATCGATGCTTATAAAAAACTCATGTCTGGTTTAATTGTGCCGATTGAAAGTTTAAGCGTATCAACTCCAGTACAAACTCAAAGTATTGGGAATCAAATTAGAAATGCTTTTGGTGAAAATAATGCCCCAACCTCTTCCACCCCAATTGCGGACGCAATTAAAATTGGACAACAAAAAGGTTGGCTTGTTGCAGGATCTTATTACTTTGTGCTGAACAAAAGCTTGCAAACCAAAACATTTGAAAATATTAGCGTGGAACCATCTTTTTCAGGAGTAATCACCTGTGATTTTCTGGAATGTATGAAGAAAGCTTTTGATAACACTCTAGATATCAGTGCTGATAACCAAACCCCTGATAATCCTACTTTAAAATCGCTATCCATTTCGATCCCAGAGGCTGAGAGGTTATATGATTTTCTTGCTATTGGGACCTACTACTTAGAAAAAGATGCAACCCCTGATGCGCAATCTTTACAATTGAGCAAAGAACTAGCAGGAGGCGGCAGTGCTGATCAAATAATCAAAGCTCTTGCCGGACCAATGGAACAACTTACCGCATCTTTAATTAAAATGTTAAGCGGTACGGCTGGAACCCCAGGTGGCGATGTTTTGTTGGAGCACGCGCATTTTGGTCGCAACATGATGTTAACTATGGAGGGCGTCTGGTTTGGAGTCCTTGCTGTGGTAACACTGATCGGGATTAGCACGGTAGTACACATTCCATTTACCACTGGCCCAGCAGCTATGTTTTGGGGCATGTTGCTTACTGTATTATCGGTAGTATTACCGCTAATTGTAGTAGTCTGGACTATGGGAGCTGGGCTGGCCATCTATGCGCCATTAATTCCATTTATGATTTTTACTGTGGCTGCCGTGGGTTGGCTATTAACTGTAGTTGAAGCAGTTATAGCTGCACCCCTAGTGGCTTTGAGTTTGGTAACTCCAGCAGGCGATGAAATTGGCAAACTTGAAACTGGTCTGATGATTCTGTCAAATATCTTCTTACGTCCAATGTTAATGATTTTTGGATTTCTATTAGCGGGACGTTTATTCAACGGCGTGGTTTCTTTAATTGAATACGGTATGTTGCAAGTGTTCAATACCATAAGCGTGCAAACTATTTTCTCATCTGTAGTAATCATGTTTGCTTATATTGCTTTTATCATTGGCATGACCAATACTTGCTTCTCTTTAATTTATGCAGTGCCGGATAAAATTATGCGCTGGATCGGCGGTCATCCGGAACAAACTGATGTTTCTGCAGTGCAACATACTAAGCAAGCTTTCAACCAAGCCTCCGGCGAGATTGCCAAAGGCATGGGAGATACTGGTAGCATGGCAGCATCAAAGTTAGGCAATCCTGCAGCCAAGCAGCTCGCCGGATCGTGGGCAAATACTACTCTAGGTAAAGCTATCTTTGGCAAGAAAAAATAAACGCTTACAACAATTAACCTGCAGCCCCAGGCCCACCTGGTTTAAAGCCGCTCGGCATTGGACCACCAGCAGGCATTGCTGCCGTTGGTTCTAATAAACCACCGTAGCGTTCCATATTTAATTTCATGCGTGGATCATTACTCATGCTCACTGGGGTATAGTCATGTTTAATGTGCGGATATAAAAGATTTCTTAATGGTGCTTTGTAATGTAATTCAAACAGAGCCGAAAGTAAGTGACCAATAACTTTAACTGGATCAAACATTTCATTACTTCGGGCATTGTTAATCGCATTCATGCCTAAGTCAGTGTATTCTGCATGCGCCGGTTCTTGGTGTTGTGCATGGCAGTGCTTTAATTCACGCGCCTTTTGCAACGCAGCCTTATGTTGCCGGGTATAAAATTCTTGCATTTTGCGAGCTAAGCTCAGGTGTAATTCTTTTAGATTATCAGTTTCTAACACGTAAGCCAGAAAATCTTGCATAGCCTTTAACTTTTTAGCATCAGTTAATATCTGACGCGGCTCTAGATCAAGAATTCCCGCTTGTTGCATGTATTGTTCTAAATTTGGAGATATTGCAGCAAGCGCCTGCAAAAAACCGTATTCTTGCGCTACTAATTTGCTATTGCCAGCTCTATTTAACTCCAAGCTTTTGAAGTGATCTGCTACGGCATTTAGCGCTGGAACCAGATGATTGTATACAAAATCAACCCCACCACGAATGGCTGCCGCTTGGAAGGTGTCTAAATCTACGTTTGCATGACCAAAAAGGTTGGCTATTGCTTGTAATGGCCTGTCTTGTTGAACCTCTACTGGCATGGTGTACCTCCACGGATCTTTTGAATACTAATAGTAGTAAATCAGAATTATCGGGGGTTTGTCAATAGTTGGTAGGATGAATTGTTGCTGATACGCCAATTGCCCGGTTTTTCTGATACGCCAATTGTCCGGTAATCCAGACTATTTCTATGTACTTACACATAGGGAGATAGTCATGA
>JAGVLG010000067.1 GCA_020054325.1 Gammaproteobacteria bacterium | reverse complement strand
GGGGTGAGCATGGTTTAGTGCAAATGTTAAACTCAGGGGTAGATTCTACCGTTGCAATGTCGAAAGCTCTAACCAGACATGGTAACCACGTTGCATTCTTTATTGTATGGTTTTCATTCTTTGCATTAATCACTTCATTTCTTGGAGTTGGCCTCGGAATTTTTGATTTCTTTTCCGATGGTCTGCAAATCCATAAAACTAAACTCGGGAGAATAGTTTTAAGTTTATTAACAATTGGCCCGCCATTTTTATTTGCGATTATTTATCCGCAAGGATTTTTAATTGCATTAAGTTATGCAGGGATTTTTGCTGCAATCTTGTTGATTATTTACCCAATTGCAATGGCTTGGAGTGCAAGGTATGTTGCTAAGGTCCCTGGCGTATATCAAATGTTTGGTGGTAAATTAATTCTACTTCTTACCTTGGTTTTTGGTTTGCTGGTAATGTTTGCAGATGTATTTGAACGTCTAGGAATATTTCCGGTACCGAACCCATAAGGTCATTATATTTTGCTGTTGACATGCTATTATATTGATAACATTAATTTATCAATGAATAGTTATGCACTATAGTTTGTTAGTAACCACAATATCCATGGCACTTGTTATTACAAGTTGTACGCCTTATTACGGTACCGTACGTCATAATCGTGCTTATCCAAATGCGAAAACTAAGTATCAGCAAGAACAAAAGCAACAAGTTGCATTTGGCCAAGAAACCGAGGCAGTGCAAAAAAATCCTGAACCTACGGTAGCGCCCCAAAGCACTAAAAAAAGCGTTAGAAGATTTAAACAAAAAACCGTTGCTGCTAAACCCAATCCGAAAGAAGCTGCGGTTGCGAATGACATACCAGTAATTGCATTAAATCGGCATGATGAGCTGCCAGGAGTGGCGGACTTAAAGCCGGAAGATATCACTGAACCATTATTTGCAAAACATGATGCCCACAAAGAAATAACTGATCATACGGATTCAGTTGAATTAGATGCGCCGGCAGTTACGCAATCAGCTGCTGCGGTTGATAAAACGCCATTATTAGAATGCGATCCAAATGCGAAAGAAACCTTACCGGTATTATTAAATGCGGCTAGCCGTGGTGATATTTATGCCTATGCTCGGCTTGGTGAGATATATTTGAATGGTGAAGGGGTTGCAGTAGATAAACATAAATCTGCTGAGTGGTACGGAAAGGCTGCATATGCTGGTTTGCCATTAGCACAGGTGCAATATGGTGATTATTATCGCGATGGGATTGGTGTTCCAAAAAATAATTGTGAAGCAATTTATTGGTATAACAAAGCAGCAGCACAAGGCGAAGTCAAAGCGATGTTGCGCCTAGGAGAACTTTACAAAGGTTGGTACGGTAATCCACCAGATCGCAAATTAGCATTTAAGTGGTATCGACAAGCGGCGAGTTTAGGATCAGATGAAGCACAAACTCAATTACATTTATTACTAGCGTCAGGAAATATGGGTGGTTATGGTGGCGCAGATAAAATGGAGTTTGGTAGTTCAATTCGTAGTTTAACGCAGCAGGCCCAAGCTGGTAATATGAAAGCGATGTTAGAGTTGGGTGATCGTTATTACAATGGCAATGGTGTTAAGAAAAACATACCTTTAGCTTTACAGTATTACAAGAGTGCTGCGAAGTTAGGATCTGGCGAAGCAGCACATAAGGCAGCAGATATTTATTATTATGGCAAAGGAACTAAAATTGATGCAGCCCAAGCTTTAATTTATTACAAGCGTGCTGGTGATCTTGGTTCTGCAAAATCCAAATTCAAAGTTGGTGAAATGTATTTTAATGGTGAAGGTATCCCACGTAATTTAGAGCTAGCGCGGGACTGGTACTTAAAGGCCGCAGATCAAAACTATGCCTTAGCACAAGCTGCGTTGGGGGATATGTATCAATCTGGTAAAGGTGTGCCACGATATTATCCACGCGCGTTTTATTGGTATGAAATGGCGGCCAAGCATGACGATACCTATGCCAAATTTATGTTGAGTATTTTATATGCCAAAGGCCAAGGAGTTGAACCTAATCTTGCAAAAAGTGTGGAGTGGTACAACAAAGCGGAACGTCAAGATGATAGTTATGCAGCGCAATGTCGCATTGCCAAAAACTATCTAGTTGGTTTTGCGCTGCCTAAGAATGGATCGGAAGCTTTGCGATGGTATAGTCTTGCTGCAACAGAGGGGTATGCTCCTGCCCAAGCTGCTTTAGGAGATATGTTATCTCGGGGCGATGCAGTCGAACCTGATTTTGAAATGGCAATCCAATGGTACACCTTAGCTGCAACAAATGGTTTACCTTATGGCCAATATTCTTTAGGCTTGGCTCTAATAGAAGGCTTAGGCACAGATACTGATCCCAAAGAGGGTGTGGCCTGGTTGAAGAAGGCTGCCTACCAGAGTTATAGACCAGCCCAGTATGAGCTCGGACGACTTTATTACGAAGGTAAGGTTGTAAGACGTAACGATGTACGGGCTTATGGCTGGTGGTCGATTTCGCTGCAAGATATGAATGACATAACTCCAGAGAGTCTGGCTTACCTGGTTGACCGTATGGAGCCGGGCTATCGCGAACGGGCGGTATTGTTATCTGAACGATATAAACAAAGGTTCGGAGACCTCGCACATCACGAAACTGATAAAAGTTTGCCTTCAAAATAGCGCACACGATTGTTCTTTACATCGATTTATAACTAGGGCAGACTAGTAACTTCAAATTTAAACAAATAATAATTTGGGGAAATGACTTAATGGCTAACGTTCAATATGGCGCGCCAGTTATTAAATCAAAGCAAGAAAAGGCTTTATTTTGGCGCGGCGTTTTTATCTGGGGTTTGGCAACTCTTTTCTATTTTAATGACAATTTATTAAATGTTTCTCCTGGCGCGATGGCGACGCAGCTTATCGATGTTTTTAATATTTCGCGCAGCGAGTTGGGGATCCTGTCTTCATGCTTTTTATGGTCCTATGGAATTATGCAAATTCCAGCTGGTTTATTAATGGATAGCGTTGGACCACGTAAAGTACTGACATTTGCTTCTTTAAGCTGCGTGGTTGGTACGATGTTATTTGCGATTGCAGATACAATTCAAATAGCTTGTATTGGTAGAATTTTAATTGGTTTTGGAGCTGCGTTTGCAGTTGTTGGATGCTCCAAAATTGCTGCAAATTGGTTTGCGCCGCGGCGTTTTGCTTCTTTCATGGGTATGATGGTTGCAATTGGCTATTTAGGTGGTGCCTTTGGTTTAGCAGGAATCAATCTAGTTGTTGATGTCATAGGCTGGCAAGAAACACTATTTCTGTTAGCAGTTGTTGCTTTAGTTTTGGCTGTTTTAATTTGGCTTTTCATTCGAGATCAACCGCCAGTACATTTAGATTACATTCCTGAATCAGCCCCTAGCGAAAAAGTTTCTGTATTAACTGGCTTGAAAGAAGTTGTGTTCTGTGGCCAAGACTGGTTAGCCTCGATTTATGCCGGCTTAATGTATGTCCCTACCATTGCATTCGGTGCATTGTGGGGTGCCCCATATCTAATTGAAGCGCATGGTTTTGCAAAATCTACCGCAGGAATTTTATCTTCATTAGTTTTTGTAGGTTGGGTATTTGGTGGCCCGGTATACGGTTGGGTATCAGATTATATTGGTCGTCGTAATTTACCTATGTATGTTGCCAACATAGCAACTTTGATTGTTTCTTTATGGATCATTTATGGAACTAATCACTCTGTAGTTACCGTAGCAATTGGTATGTTCCTACTCGGATTTTTCTCCTGCGGTTTCTTATTAGCGTTTGTAGTTACCCGAGAAAAGAATCGCCCAGAAATTGCAGGTACAGCTATCGGCTTTGTGAATACCATCAATACCTTTAGCGGCGCGGCACTGCAAATATTAATTGGCTGGGTTTTAGATATGGTTGCTACCGATGTTATAATTACTGAAAGTGGCAAAGCTTTTACGCTCGCAGATTACCAAAAAGCTTTAATGAGTATACCTATATGTCTGGTAGTGGCATTGATTGCACTATCACGCGTTAAAGAGACATATTGTATTGTAAAGCACGAGGACTAAGCTCATTGCCACGCTAGACTATAATTTAACGTGGGTGAAATTTGATTAAGAAAACCAAAAATGGCAAAGGAAAAGACCAAAGGCAAGGCCAGGAAGGCCAAGAAGACCAAGAAGGCGGCAGTGGTGATGCATCTGGCCAAGGCGGTGCTGCTGGGGGTGGCGGTACTGGTCGTTGGGTACCTTCTTATTACGATTTATTAGGCTATAGCTCCGATGAAAAGGAATTGATCGGTTTAGCTGAGCAATCACTCTTTGCACAGCGTATCTCTTTAAAATCTCAGGGGCATGAAGTAACTGCATTAAGTAAAATGCAAAAATTGCGCAAGCAATTAGCTGAGCCCGGGGTTGATCCAAACATACAAAATCAAGCCAGTGGCATGGATGTAGAGCAGCATCCAGAATTAGCAGAATCCGAAGGATATGTGGATCCTAATATCATTGTATTGCCGGAAAGTGAAGCTGTAGAGCGGGCGAGCAATGATCCTAAATTACAAAATAAATTGCGTAATCGTCTTGCGGCTAGAATGGGGATGGGATCAGATCTGTCAATGCAATCGCTAAAAGCTGAATATGAAAAGAAAATGCGCGAACGTTATCGACCAGCGCCACAGGAAGAGCCCAGGCCACGTTTTCGTCCTACCGAAACGCCAAAATACAGGCCGCAATAAGGTAATTAATTATGCCATTAGCTGAAACCATTATCTATGATAGCGAAGAAAATGCGATTAAAGCTATTCAAGCTAAGGCAGATGTTAACGAGCATGATCGCTTTGGTTTTAGACCACTGATCCAAGCGGTTATTTGTCGCAAACCTAAAGTAATTCAAGCTTTGTTACAAGCAGGTGCAGACATTGAGCAAGGAGATTTTTATGATCGCACTGCATTACAATGGGCTGCAGATCGCGGCGAAGTAGAGTTATGTGATTTTTTATTAACGTCAGGTGCAAATCCAAATCATTATTCAGCAGATGGACAACCGATATTAGTAAATCCAATTTTACGCGAGCAATTGGATCTAGTTGAATTATTTATCAAGCACAAAGCTAATTATCAATTTGCGCAAGATTTTATAAGTGCAAAATTGCTAGGGCATCGCTTTGAGCTTACTGGCGAGGCGGATATCGTAAGCACAGATGGTAAATTTATTCCATTGAGTTTTGAAGGATTTATTTTAGAATTTAGCACAGGATTAATTCGGCGCTCGCTGCATAACTTTTTACATAGCATTCCTGGACAGAAATATAAAGAATATGCGCCAAAATTAGAGCGCGTGCTGCAAGCATTAAAATTCGGGGCCCAATTAACTGAATATGGCAGGCACAAAGATAAGAGTCCATTCGAGCCAGCTATAGATGCTATGTTGGAAAGCGATATTTTACTGTTACCAGTGGCATTCCAAGGCCATGCGATCACTTTTATTAAATACGGTAATTTATGGGCAAAATGTGATCGTGGCGTAGGTGCTATTGCTAATACCATAGTCGTTTCTGCAATAGGTAACCCATATACGGCTAATAAGGATCTATTTAAAAAATTATTATACCAACACAAAACCACTGAATTTATCAACCATGATTTGCATGAGTTATTATCCTTAAAAACTCTCATGACATTACCGACTCGACATCAGTTAAGTGGCAATTGCTCTTGGGCTAATGTGGAAACTAGCGTGCCCACTATGTTGTTTATGTTAAGTTATAATCCACAAATCCACACTAATTTGCGTGAATTAACCGCATTACAAAAAGAAATTTATCAATTTTACAATGCGTGGGTAGAATGGGATCAAGATTCATCTTTAGAAGAAGCGATTGAAGATTTTGCAGCTGCGGATCACTTACGTAAATTATCTAAAGCAATTATTCTAGGTGGAATTTTGGTACAACGTTGTGATGCGCGTTATGCAACACATGTAGCTAGGGCCAAAAAGATTTTATCGATTTTATCGCAGCCAGATTTTAGTTTTATCTTAGAAAATTATTGTCGGATATTTTTTAAACCCGGGGCTGGTAAAGCGGGGCAACGTGTCAAAAAACTTTTTAAAACTTGTGGCCTAGATTGCGAAAAAATCACCATGAAAAAAACTGTAAATTATTTGCAGACTAATGTGCACACTGACAATTTAGTACGTATGACAACCGCATTACATGTTGCTGCCTTACAAGGTAAGTTAGATGCTGTTAAACATCTCGTAGATGAGTTACATATAGATATAGATTATCTAGATCGCACTGGTAGTACAGCATTGATGTACGCTGCTTACGCGGGACATAAGGATATTGTTGAATTTTTAGTTAAACGCGGTGCAAATTTAGCGATTAAAAATCTTAAAGGCGGTACTGCATCTCGTTATGCTGCCTATGCGGGGCATAAAATTATTGTAGAATTTTTGAATAACATATCATCTTGAAAAGATAGCAAGCTCACAAGTGTTTTTATTGGTAGCGTTGCGAATACGTGCGCCTGCTAATCCTCAGTACCTTTCTTGCTCACAGATAACAAGTAGATCCTTCGTGTGTCCGCGCGTAACACCGTAAAACTAAAATCTCCGATCTTTAAAGTTTCGCCACGTTTGGGCATATGTCCCATAGTACGCATTACTAAGCCACCTATGGTTTCTACACCTTCTTCTTCGAGATCACTATTAAAATAAGCATTAAAGTCTTCTAATGGTGTTAAGGCTTTTACGGTAAAAGTGCCTTCGGCTTGTGGGCTTACTGACGGTGAACTATCTGTATCATGCTCATCTTCAATTTCGCCGACAATTTCTTCTAAGACATCCTCAATCGTTATTAATCCGGTAACCCGACCATATTCATCTACCACTATTGCCATATGATTACGATTTAAGCGAAAATCTTGTAATAGTACATTTAAGCGTTTACTTTCCGGAATAAATACAGCTGGGCGTAAGAGATTATTTAAATCAAAAGGGGCGGTTGCTAAGTTAAAACCGTAGTTTAATAAATCTTTCGCAAGCAAGATCCCGACCACTTCGTCTTTGTTTTCGCCAATAACTGGATAACGGGAATGGCGCGATTTGGATACAATCGGTAATAATTCATCCAAAGGCATATTTTTTTCAATGGTAACCATTTGCGAACGTGGCACCATAACGTCTTTTACCCTTGTTTCTTGCACATTTAACACCCCTTCTAACATGCTAAGGGTATTTGGCTCTAATAGTTCTTCTTCGCCAGCATGAGTTAGAATTGCTTTGAGATCATCTACGTCTTTGGGGGTCTCGCTAAATAATTGTTTTATGCGTGCGATCCAAGAATGCTCAGTCATCTACTATTTTATCTCCGTACGGGGCAGGGTACCCCATCTCTGTTAAAATTTGTTCTTCAATATCTTCCATAATTGCTGCCTCGTCGTCTTCTTCATGGTCGTAACCCAGTAGATGTAGGGTGCCATGCACAACGATATGTGCCCAGTGCGCTAACAATTCAATATTAGCATTACTTGCTTCGCGTTGCACTACCGAAGCGCAGATCACTATATCACCCAATAATGGTATTTCAAATTGTGGGTCAATTTCGGATGGAAAAGATAGCACATTGGTAGGGCCGACTTTGTGCCGGTAGGTTTGGTTTAGTTCAATCATCTCTGGTTCGTCTACAATGCGAATGGTTAATTCGCCGGTATCGATTCTATCTGCCAGAGTATGCCCAACCCACTCGCGAAATTGCGAAGGATGTGGCAGGGTTTGTGCGTTACTTGCTATTTGTAACTCAAGTTCGATAGTCAAGACCTACTCTCCTTTGTGTTTTGCTTCGCTACGTTCGTAAGCTTCAATAATTTCTTTGACTATAGGGTGACGTACCACATCTTTACTTTCAAAATAACTGAAAGTTATATGCGGTATGTTTTGTAAAATACCATGTGCATGTTTCAAACCAGAAAGCTTGTCTCTTGGTAAATCTACCTGGGTAATATCACCAGTGATAACAGCAGTGGAATTAAATCCGATACGAGTTAAAAACATTTTCATCTGTTCAACTGTGGTATTTTGGCTTTCATCTAAAATAATGAAGGCATCATTTAAGGTTCTACCGCGCATATATGCTAAAGGCGCAATTTCAATAGTTTGTTGTTCTAGTAACCGAGCTACTTTTTCGAAATCGTACATTTCATGAAAAGCGTCATATAATGGGCGTAAATATGGATCAATCTTTTGTGCCAAGTCGCCAGGCAAAAACCCTAAGCGTTCACCAGCCTCTACTACTGGACGCACCAAAATTATACGTCGTACCTTTTTTTGCTCTAGGGCGGCAACAGCACACGCTACGGCCAAATAAGTTTTACCGGTACCAGCAGGTCCGATGCCAAAATTGATCGGATTGCTCATCACTTTTTTTATATATTCGCTTTGGTTTTTAGTACGAGCGTTTATTATTTTCGCAGGGGTTTTAATGGTAATACTCTCAGAGTCTGCTTTGTGTTTGTGCGGGGTGTCTAAAGTTTCCATATTTGCTGTTACCTGTTGCGTGTAAAGATGCACTTGTTCCGGAGTGAGTTCATGGTTATCCTCGGTTTCTTCATACAGCCCAACAATTATTGCTGCGGCAGTATCCACCGATTTTTGCGAGCCAACGATATGTACTACGTTACCACGTACCATTATTTCAACGTGTAAACGCTGCTCCAGCAAACGCAAATGCTCATCGATCCGGCCGCATAAGCTTAACAGACGTTTATTATCAAATGGGGTAAGTGTTATGTCGCGCGCTATTACTTTGTCTTTCAACTGAGTTTGATCTAAGCCTTTAACCAATCATCCACTTTTAAGCTTAACTCTAAACTTGTAATTCGCCAACTAAGCTGTTGGTATTAACCGCTGTAATGCGCACCTCAGCCATTTGACCAATCATATTTGGCTCAGCGGCAAAGTTAACGACGCGGTTGTTTTCAGTACGACCAGAAAGGATCTTAGGATCTTTTTTAGATGGGCCAGTGACTAAGACACGTTGTGTGGTATTAAGCATGGCATTGCTAAGAGCTAAAGCTTGCTGTGACAAACGGCCTTGTAATATTTGCAGCCGTTGCTTTTTAACTTCCTGACTTACATCATCTGGATAATTACTTGCTGGGGTACCTGGGCGCTTACTATATATAAAGCTAAATGATTGATCAAAACCAATTTCTTGGATCATGGTCATGGTCGCCTCAAAATCAGCTTCAGTTTCACCTGGAAAACCAACTATAAAATCGCTGGAAATGCTTATATCAGGACGTACCGCGCGGAGTTTACGAATCTTAGCCTTGTATTCTAACGCGGTGTGGCCGCGCTTCATTAAATTCAGAATGCGATCTGAGCCACTTTGTAATGGCAAGTGTAAATGATTCGCCAACTTTGGCACTTCAGCGTAGGCCTGGATTAAGCTATCTGAAAAATGCACTGGATGCGAAGTTGTGAAACGGATGCGCTGAATTTCGTCCATCTCCGCTATGTATTGAATCAGTAGAGCTAGATCCGCTGTTGTCTCACTCTCATGCATTTTACCACGATACGCATTTACGTTTTGACCTAATAATGTAACTTCTTTAACGCCTTGCGAAGTTAAATGCGCGATTTCAGCAATCACATCATCAAATGGACGATATATTTCCTCACCACGCGTATACGACACAATACAAAAGCTACAATATTTATTGCAGCCTTCCATAATCGATACGTATGCTGTCGGGCCTTCTGCTTTTGGTGGCGGTAAATTATCAAATTTATCAATTTCTGGAAAACTAACATCTATTTGTGGTTTTTGCTCTGTATGTAAATCATTCAATAGCTTCGGCAAATTATGTAATGTTTGTGGTCCAAAAACTAAATCTACATACGGGGCGCGTTGCCGGATGGCATCGCCTTCTTGGCTGGCAACACATCCAGCTACACCTATTACTACATCTGGGCGCTTATCTTTAATTGCACGCCAACGTCCCAACTCTGAGAAGACTTTTTCTTGGGCTTTTTCACGAATTGAACAAGTATTCATCAATAACAAATCAGCTTTTTCAGGTGATTCAGTGCGTTCATAACCGTGGGTAGATTTTAAGAGATCTAGCATCCGCGATGAATCATACTCATTCATTTGGCAGCCGTGGGTTAAAATATATACACTTTTCATCTAAATTCTCTTTGGATCTGACTGTTACTGAAAATATAGGGTTTGCCCCAATATAAATGAGATAAACTTGCGGCGTAATTTGCAATATAAAACCAAACATTGGCATAAACAATAGTGAAAATAATATCGCTTAACCAATGTGCGCCACTAATCATGCGTGGTAATGTTAAAAGTATTACTGTAAACAAACCCAAATATCGTACCCACGGCTTAGCATAGCTACGTAAAAACTGCCACCAATAAATCAGTACTAAAACATGCCCGGCAGGAAAACTGCTATTAGAATAAACCTTTATGTTAGGAATATTTAACGCTTCTGATAACACTACCCAAGGTTTTATTACAATACTTGGAGAATGACGTTGGATCTCAAGCCAATCACAAAAAACCTTGTGCGTTATAAACAATATTAACTGAAATGAAATCCAGCAATAAATAAATAATAAAATTGCACGGCGTCGTTCTGTTTTTGGTACAGTACAAATTCCGATAAGATTGATTGCTAACATAGCGATAATATTCATCCAAGTTTCGTTTGGATGATTTAAGTAACCCCAGAGAATTTGCCAGATTCGATCAGATAATAACCCCTGATTTAAAATAGCAAAGGCTTCATAATCCAAGAAGCTGCAAACTTTATGTGAAGCAGGAAAGGCCCAGAACGCTAAAATAACAGTTAGTAATCCCAACATCTTAGTTAGTTGATATAATTGGTAATTGCTAACGGTTTGTTTATTATTTTGCATTTTATTGATGCCGTAAAAGGAATCTGGTGGCTATGGGTGGGCTCGAACCACCGACCTCGGCATTATGAGTGCCGCGCTCTAACCAGCTGAGCTACATAGCCATGAGCCGGGTATTGTCACTTTTTTATGTTGGCTTGTCAAGGAATCGATTAGCCCTTAATATAAGGCAACAGCAGTTGCTACTGGATTATTAAAAATATACTTAAGCTACGGGTCCTGCCGCTGCGGCACCTTAAATTCGTCCTCGCTGCGCTGCGGGCGCAATTTAAGGGATCCGCCTCCGCGTCACCCCTAGCTTAAGTAAATTAGTATTTAGTAGTTACGATTAAGGCATACAAAATTTCTATAACAAGAGGATCTCCGATTGACTATTCGCACCAGGTTTGCTCCTAGCCCAACAGGCTATTTACATGTAGGTAGCGCACGTACAGCTTTATATTGTTGGTTATATGCAAAAAATAAGCATGGTACATTTATTTTAAGAATTGAAGATACGGATCGGGAACGTTCCACGCAGGAAGCAGTGGATGCGATTTTAGAGAGCATGGCTTGGTTAGGATTAGATTATGCTGAAGGACCATTTTATCAGACGCATCGTTTTGATCGATATGCAGCTGTGGCACAACAATTAATTGCTGATGGGCATGCATATCGTTGTTATTGTAGTAAAGAGCGTTTAGAAAAATTACGCGAAGATTTAACTGCGGCTAAAGAGAAGCCGCGATATGATGGCCATTGTAGAAATTTAATTAATGAAGATCCTAATCAACCGCATGTTATACGTTTTAAAAATCCTACTTCTGGGGTAGTAGTATTTAATGACGGGGTGCGGGGTTTAGTGGAAGTAGAAAATAGCGAATTAGATGATTTAATTATTGTGAGATCCGATGGCACCCCAACATACAATTTTACAGTTGTAGTCGACGATGCAGATATGCAGATTGATATAGTGATCCGAGGTGAAGATCATATTTCAAATACGCCGCGCCAAATAAATATTTTAACTGCGCTTGGTGCCAAAGTGCCGCAGTATGCGCATATTCCGATGATTTTAGGTAGTGATGGTAAGCGGTTATCTAAGCGTCATGGTGCAGTGAGTGTGCTGCAGTATCGGGATGATGGTTATTTACCACAAGCACTGTTGAATTATTTAGTGCGGTTAGGTTGGTCGCATGGTGATCAAGAAATTTTCAGTCAGCAAGAAATGATTGCCAGCTTTGATTTGCAGCATATTAGTAAATCGCCAGCTGCATTTAATCCAGAGAAATTATTATGGTTAAATCAACATTATTTAAAATCATTACCTGCCGCTGAGGTTGCAGAGCATTTACGTTGGCAGATGCAACGTTTAGGCATTGATTACAGCATGGGACCAACTTTAGAAGATGTAGTTCGGGCACAGTGTGAGCGGGTTAAGACTACATTGGAAATGGCGGAACGTAGTAGATTCTTTTTTACTGATGCGGTAGTGTTGGATGCTGAAGCTGCAATTAAGCATCTTACCAAGGACATTAAACCGGCATTAAAGGAAATATTGCATCGTTTCACCTCGCAAATTGATTGGACGGCCGTAGAATTGCATAAGGTTATAGCTGCTGTTGCGGCTGAATTTAGTTTGGGACTGGGGAAAATCGCGCAGCCATTGCGGGTTGCAGTTACCGGGAATACTGTTTCACCATCGATTGATTTGACTTTAGAATTGATTGGTAAGGCACGTACATTGCAACGTTTAGAAGTTGCGATTAATCATATAGGATAAATATGTCGCTTAATGAAACCATTCTTGCTGCGCAAGCTTATTTGGATCCGCAACAAGTTGATTGTTTAGTTTACCATAACCCGTGTCCAGATGGTTCTGGTGCTGCAGTTGCCGGGTGGTTTGCGCGAGGCGATGCTATGCAATATTTGCCTCTGAATTACAGTAAAAAATTTGATCAAGAAAAGTTGCGTGATAAAAATATAGTCTTTATCGATTGTTCGGTTAAAAAGGAACAGTTGTTAGAGATCCGCGCCATTGCTAAAACAGTGATGATCTTAGATCATCATGATAGTGCTGCCAAAGATTTAGCTGGTGTAGCAGGATGTTTCTTTTACATGTTGAATTCTGGTGCAATACTAGGTTGGCATTATTTTAATGGTATCGATGAACCAGCGCCGGATGTCTTAAAGTTGATTGAGGATCGTGATTTATGGTTGTGGCGTCATAGAGATCGAAGTGAGCCGTTATATCATGCATTAGTAGCATTACCAAAGCAGCCAGGGTTTCAAAAGCTTGCGGCATTAATGGATCCGACCGAGTTAGCTCGTGCGATTGAATATGGGCGTGAAGTGATGCGTAAGAATAAAGAATGGTGTTTGGAAAAAGTCGCTCATGCAAGGCATTGTAAATTCAAATTACCGAATCAAGAGCGGGTTTATGATATTATTGCGCTAGAGGTTCCTGAGGAGCGTTTAGTTTCTGAATTGGCGGAAGAGCTTTGTAAACAATTTGCGCCGGATTTTGTGATGCTGTGGTATCGTTTTGATGGGAACCGCTATAAATTGAGTTTTAGAAACAATAAAGCAGATATTAATGTTGGTGATATTGCTAGTATCTTAGGTGGAGGTGGCCATCCCAGAGCTGCAGGAGCTACGATTGATTTTGATCCTACAACTCTGTTCCAGTAAGTATTAATTACGTGGTCGCAGCATTTCACGCAGTCCTGTGCCCCAAAATACACTACTTGTTACTGCTGCCCCATAAGCTGAATCAAGCGGGCTTTCGCCACTGGCAAAGCGCCAGAGCAGGGTAGCTGTAAGAGTATTGCGCATCATTGGAACTATTGCTGGGTAACCATCTACGAATAGCAATTCAGCTAAAGAAGCATTATATCGTTTACTAAGTAGATAATATGCTGTAATGAAGAATAATGCAGTTCTAATTGCATTGTGATCTAATCCTTCCCTTTTTTGAGGTTTTTCGTTAGGCATGATTGGGTTCCTTGCTGCGGTTATTTTGAATGAGTCTTGATAAAGTCCAAGCATGCTTCGTAATTAGGTTTATGGGTAATCTCAGAAACTAATTCTGTGTAAAGAATTTTAAATTCCTGATCTAATAAAATGACTGCTCGTGCTAGTAAACCCCTTACTGGGCTGTCTAATATATCGACGCCGTATTGTTCGCCAAATTCTGGGTTACGAAATGCAGATAATGTTTTAGCATTTTTGATATCTTCCACGCCACAAAAGCGCGCTTGAGCAAATGGTAAGTCCTTGGAAATGCATAGTATAGCAGTATCGTGCATATCGCTGGCTTCTTTGTTAAAACGTATTACTGATTCAGCGCAAGTGCCTGTATCCAAGCTAGGGAATATATTTAACATGATCAAACGATGGTTTTTAAAATCGTGTAAGGTTACATCGTTTAAATCATTGCCAGTTAATTTAAAATCTTGTACGCGGTTACCAACTTGGGGAAACTTGCCGCCTAGCTTAACCTCAGTTCCCTTGAATGTAACATTGGACATAAAACTCTCCTAGTAAATGAATCCAGATCGGTTTCAACAATATACATGGCTATAGTTAATTGAACAATAGACCTAAAAACTGTACCGTCTGCATTTGAACTTACGCACATTTATCCGCAATAAAAATGGATATGCTTGTGGATAACGTGCTAATAAGCTGTTTGAAGCATTCTGGCACAACGAGATGGCAATATTGTTCAATTTTTGAACAGTAGGCTGGCGTTACCCAAGCCCCGTAAAAATTTGAAAAAAATAGCCAAAAATCAGTTGACATGCAGCATAAAGACCTATACCATGAGCCTCTCAGCTAGGGGCTATAGCTCAGCTGGGAGAGCGCTTGCATGGCATGCAAGAGGTCAGCGGTTCGATCCCGCTTAGCTCCACCAAAAAAATCGATGTTGTCCCCATCGTCTAGAGGCCTAGGACATTGCCCTTTCACGGCAGTAACAGGGGTTCGAATCCCCTTGGGGACGCCAAAACTCTATACCCTATTAATTACGAAGTAATTAATAGGGTATAGAGTTTTTTTGTTTCCAAAATGAGATATGAAGCCTGTCACCTCAATAAACATCCAACATCAATAAAAACGCATAAAAGTTTGGAATATCAACTTATTTCCTTTGCCGTTCGGACTGGTGCTTAGCGCTCCAATATTTAACAAAGCTGAGATAGAAATGTACTCAAAGGCACTCTAAGTGGTTCTTTGTTCGTGAAGCAATCTTTTGCAACATATTCTAAATCATATACAACTTCAAGAGCATATTCTGTATCAAGCTGTTCAGAAAAATAAGACAAATTTGAACTAATTGATTTATTTGCAGATGATTTTACCTCGACCATAAACCAAGGTGAATTATCACGGGATACTAAAAAATCTACTTCTCTTTTGTCTTTATCTCGCAAATAATGTAATCCGAATTTCCCTAATCCAAGATCAGTCCACAAATGCACGGCCTTGAGCAAATGCCCTGCCACTAGATTTTCTATTTTATCCCCTGGGTCGCGCACCAAGCTCCAATCCCAAAGATAAATTTTAGGTTCTTTTAATAAAGAGCGTTTTACATTCTTAGACCAAGGTTGAATACGAAAACAATAATAAAATTGACTCAACACATTTATCCAGCGTTTTATAGTATCTTCTGAGACTCTTATGTCGTTTGCAAGAGATCTATAATTTAATGTTCCTGCAGCTTGCTCGCACAATATTTCTGCTAATAATTCTAGCTGAGCTATGCTATTAATTTTTTCTAAGGATTGAATATCTTCGCGAAACAATTGTTGAAAACGAAGCTGTCGCCATTGATTGCTGAACCTGCTATTATCTTTAATAAATGGCTCAGGATATCCACCTTGTTGTAACAATCTATTTAATAATTCTGGGTCTGCTATCTGCGGCTTAGATATAAGATCTAAGTTAACTGTAGGTTCAATGACTTCTTTCACACTTAAAGGGTGAACTCTGTATAATAAATATCTACCCATTAAACTATCGCCGCCACGTCGAAATATATCTAATTTGGCACTACCGCAAACTATAAAATGAATTTTGCCTTTATATACATCATACAAACCTTTGAGATAATTTTTCCAATCCTTATATTTGTGCAGCTCATCAAAAACAATGATTGGCTTGTGTTCAGAAAGTGTATCAAATTTGATTAATGGAAGTATTTCGGTTTCACCACGTAAAATTATTTTTCTATGGATGAGATTATCCCAATTTAAATATAGAAATCTATCTGTTAGTTTTGCGACAGCCAAGCACAGGGTTGACTTTCCAACCTGCCGTGGACCGGCTAAAAATAACATTTGCTGGTGCTCGGCTAAATGTTCTTTAATAATAGTTTCATATATTCTTTTCATACGACTATTATACGATATATCGTGGAATAGTCAAGACTTTGCCACGATGCATGAGGCATTGGTCGGGCGTACTCTATTTTACCAAAGAGACCTTGGAATTTAGAAGTGCCAGGATTAAAATTACTGGCTTGAGCCACAAAATGTCGTACCAAAGTAGTCCCTATGATAAGAAGCCAATTAACTAAGTATAAAGTTTGCTGAGGAGTGCAACCACACCTAAATTAAAGGTTGATTAAGTAATTAACCTGGGAGG
>JAGVLG010000009.1 GCA_020054325.1 Gammaproteobacteria bacterium | reverse complement strand
TTATGCAACTTATTAATTGGATAAGCCAATTGGCGTCGACCCCAATCTTCTAAGCGATGGATTTTGCCAGATTTTGATTCAATAATTCCACGATAACGATTAATCATCGCTGGAACCTGCTCACTTTGGTCCGGATGGACTAAAAACACGATTTCGTAATGCCGCATAGCATTCTCCCCACGGTTAACAGTTTAAGTTAGCCTTCAGGCATAATTTACCTGTAAGGCAAGGAGCGCCAAATTTCTTTGACAAGATGGCAAGTCTACTGAGTTTTAGGGCTAAATGCAAGGCAAAAACTAAGCTAATACTAAAATTTAGGGCTTCAAACGCGCAGCCACTACTTCAACAGCAAGCGGAACACCATCGGCTGCTCCCCATTTAAATGCTAGCAATTTACCAGCTTGATCTATTCTTAATCCAACTCTGCCGGTACCAACCCCATCACAATCCCTAGCAAGCCTAGTATCATCAATTCCATGTGGTATCCCGGTAGAATCATAAATTTTACACTCGGCCCATCCAGTTTGATCGAATTCTGGCTGTTGCGCCACAACCATTATGTGCTGCATCCCTTTAGTTACCCTAGTAGTATCCTGGCAAAATACAATCATATCGCCGGGTCTTAAAGTTCTGCCGTCTGCAACACTTTCCCAGAAACTTCTTGCCCCATGCCCGCTAATAAAGTTCTGATAATAAACACAATATGGTCTAGTATGTTCTGGCTTATGAATTGGGCTAGATTGCATGAAATTGGTAAGCTCAGCAAGAGCACCCGGACATTGCACTTCTAAGGCGTGATTGGTTAACCCGCTGCAATTAACATCAAATTTTAAAGGATATTGTTGTACAACATTTTCTTTAGAATATACGCTCTCCGCTGTACCTGCTTCAACGTTATCCACTATTTCTTTAACATATGCATGAAATCTTGCATCTGCATGACTGTAGCTGTAATAAATGAAATTTTTACGGCACCAAAAATATAATGAATTAAGGCATTTTTTTAGTGCGGCATAATAATTGTTTATATTTGTTAATAAATCCGGGTTAATTTTTGATTACCTCTAATTATATGGTGATACTACACTTAATACTGGCAAACCAGAAAGTCATTTATATCACTAAACGAGACTGATTTCAAGCCCTTGCTAAGCGCATCCCAAAAGAAGCTGCGGCCGTTTCAACTTTGCTGTCTGCTGCGGCCCGCGCCAAAGCCCGAGTGCGTTGCTCACGTGCATCGAGCCAATTATTGCACTTTTGGCAACTCACATATCCTAAACAAGCCAAAAGAGTAAGCGCAACTCCTGCGGCAATCATCATTCCCAAAACCTCACCAATCCCATATTCCTTCGGCATTGGTGCGGTATACGTATATGGGCAGGAACGCAAGGAATTTATAGTATCTCGCGCTTCCAGATTGCAAAAATGTGCCGAAATAATATCCAATGATTTAAAACAAGTAGCAAAAATACTAGAGTTAGTTTGTTGTAATATTTTAGAAAAAGCATTGGCTGCGTTTACATCTAATTCAACAAGAGTTTTTCTTGGCATTAGTTCAAAAATATTTTGCAACAAAGCATTAATTAGGGACATTGTAGTATCGCAAGTAATCAAGGTTTTATTGTTGTACTTTATGTTGAAATCGGTACATGTAGTACCATTCCACTTATTTGAACATGTTAAAGTCGCATTACCCCAGAGATATAATTGCGACTGAGTAGTAAAAAACGGCATAATTATAATTCCCGATCTAATTATTCCGAATGTACCACAAATAAATTCCCGAGCAAAAGTTAATAGCTAGCTAACATTCTATTTTTATACTTAATATTTTACTTTATTTGGTAACAATCATAATATTTAAAAAGAATATTTATTTATGGCGTAAAAGGATCTCTATGCCAACATATTTGACCGAAAGCACGGATTTAGCAAGCCAAGCATATCGAACTAAGTCTTTGGATTTATTCATCGACTTGAGCGAAGGGCAAGCTCTCGTTAGCGCAACTCTACATTTCGAATTGGACGAAAGATACAGCAATACTAATGAGCAACTAATTTTAAAAGGTCATGGTCTGACATTATTAAGCGTTGCATTAAATAATACTCCGTTACAGTGTGATCAATATTCTTTAACGCCCAGGAAACATACTTTAGTAATAAAAAAACCTGCAAAGCAAGGTCAACTAAATATTCGCGCATATATCGACATATCTAAATTAGCACAACAACACGGAGTATATTTTTCACCAAATGGCATGTTTTTTAGCGGTACTGGACGCAATATAGAGTATCTTACCTATTTTCCACGCCACGATAATAACGAAATTCTCTATACAATTACATTGTGTTCGCCCAGAAGCGCGTACCCAGTATTACTTGCAAGTGGATTGTTGTTACAAAGCGAACTCTCGTTAGAACAACGACAAACTATAACTTATCAACATACAATTCCAGAATCTCTAGATAAATTATTTATTGCGTTTTGTAATTATTCTCTCGTGCAATATAATGTCACGAATAGCGACTTTACTAATACATGCCTAATCAACGTTTATGTAAAACCACAATATATCGCTGGAACTAAAATAGCAATTAATGTTATAAAATCCTGTTGCGAGTGGCTTAGCAATGAAATGAATTCAAGTCTTATACCCAAAATTTTTAGCATCGTAGCAACAGCAATACCGGCACATGGTTATCAACTATTTGAAAATGTTTTACTTTGTGATGAATATTTATGCCTAGCAACCCAGAATACGGCTACTGACTCCCAAATTTATGACATATACCAATTCTTAGCAAAAATATTTTTTGAAAACTTGTGCACCATATCGCCAGATTCTGGTTTAAGTTCTGAGCTTCTTACAAATAACTTTCTAAAAGTTTTTTTCGGAAGCATATATGAGAGCGGCTTTGCAGACGAACATAATTTTAAAGCGACATCTAATGCCTTTTGGCTAAACGCTATAAGTAAAAATGCAAATTCATGCAAAATTTTTGAATTGCCTCAAGATTTTATCGATCGTTTCAAAGCAATACTACTGGATAATAGCTTACCGCCAAACGTAAAAGCAGAGTTACTTACGCTACCATCCTTTAACGAATTAGCCAGTGTCTTAGATGAGGTAGATTTTGATATTTATAAAGAACTATTTCAATACTTTGTGTTACAAATCAGTAACATATTAGAGCATGAATTATACCAAGAATATATAAATTTACCGCCAGCTAGCAATGATGAATTCACCCCTTATGATTTTGGTACTCGCAAATTAAAAAACTTATTGTTATGGTATTTGATGCAGTGCAATAATAATAACTATATTGAACTGGCTACAAATCAAATATTACTAGCTACCAACCTTAATGATCGAGTAGCGGCATATGAAGCCATTGCTTCTAATCCAGAAAATGATGATCACGAATTTGACTCTATAATTAGAACCTTATTACAAATACGCTGTACTAATGCTCCGATACAATTGGAAGGTAACCATTTAGTCACAGCAAAATTTGTTGATCCTAATACTTACGCGTGGATGTCAGAAATAGTTGCTACATTACCCGCTTGGCATAGTTACTTACTTTTAAAGAGATTTTGTAATGAAAACAGCCTCATGTTACACAAGCAAGATGGGAGTGGTTATTTGCTATTAATCAATAGCATTATTCGGATTGACAGCGTCGACAACAATCTAGCTATTAATTTATTATCAGAGTTTGAAATTGCTTTTAAGTTAGATCACGCCAGAAAAAATCTAGTTATTAAATATTTATCCCAGGCTGCTAATGCTGGAATTTCAGCAGAATTGCGGTTAGCAATTGAAGATTTACATAGTAGAATAATCACGGAGCGTAATACAAGTACTATATCTACAGTTGCATTGTTGCCAAAATTTTCAATGAATAACCCGCAAACCTGGAGTATTAAAAATGGCAGAGGCGAAAGGCTATTTCCTGATTTCAAGAAGCAACTAAGGCATGGCGATACAATTTATGCTAGGGATAGACGCTGCACGTTAACCCAACAAATGTACGAAGCCATAGCTAGCCCACAGCCTACGCCAACACCTAAACCTTAAAGGCGTTGTCGCACTGCTTCGTATAAACATACTCCGCAGGCTACTGAAACATTCAAACTTTCGACTTGGCCAAGCATAGGAATTTTTACTAAATAGTCGCAGTGCTTTTTGGTTAACAAGCGCATGCCATCACCTTCAGACCCCAAAATAATTGCAATCGCACCGGTTAAATCTTGAGCATATAAATATTGCTCTGCATCACCTGCAGTGCCAACTATCCATACCCCAAGATCTTGTAGGTCTTTTAAAGCCCGCGCTAAATTACTAACACTAACAATCGCCACACTATCTGCTGCCCCACTTGCGACCTTTCGTACTACTGGGGTGATGCCTACAGCATTATCGCGCGGAATGATGACTGCAACAACACCGGCAGCGTCAGCAGTACGTAAGCAGGCGCCAAAATTATGTGGATCTTGCACGCCATCAAGTACTAAAAATAATGGATTTTTATTATTATTTACTAAATCTGGTAGATCCCGCTCGTTTAACAATTCAGCAGGTTTGATCTTAGCCATTACCCCTTGGTGATTTTGATCTGGTAGTAGTTTATCGAGTTTTTTAGCTTCGATTCGTTGTACAATAATATCGTGTTTTTTAGCCAGATTAATTATTTGCTGCAAACGTCTATCTTGCTTAGTTGCGCTTAAAAATAACTCTTTTATTTTATTTGGATTATGAGTTAATAGTTGCTGTATAGGATTTATGCCATAAATAATATTATCGTTTGCCATTCTTTCTGCTCGAACTACGTTTTTTATCTTTTCTGTCAGTCTGTTTGGGGGTTATTCTTTTCGAGTTAGCACGCTTGTGTGCCTTGCGAGCCGCCAACTTTTCTTTGCGGGCTTCTGCTTTGCGTGCCGTACGTGGGCTTTGCACTAAATTAAAGTCGATTTTTAATTCATCGGTATTTACTTTAGCAACTTGAACCTTAACCTTCATACCTAAGTGGTACACAACCCCGCTGCGTTCACCAGTTAATTTATGGTGAATTGGATCATAAATATAGTAATCCTGATCTATTGAAGCTATATGTACTAAACCATCTACAAAATAATTTACTAGTTCGACGAATAATCCAAAACGAGTAACACCGGAAATAACGCCATCAAATACTTCACCAATATGTTGTTTTATATATTGGCACTTCAATGACATAATTACGTCACGGGTCGCATCATCTGCCCGACGCTCTGTTAAAGAACAGTGGTGTGCAATCTCTTCAAGCTGCTTTTCTATCTTAGCAACTTTTTTTGCTCCAGCCTCTGTATCACGAATATTATCATCCCACTTGCCAGCTAACACGGTCTTAATTTGTCGATGCACAATAAGATCAGGATAACGCCGAATTGGCGAGGTAAAATGTGTGTACGCTTCATATGCTAAGCCAAAATGACCTAGGTTATCTGGAGCATAAACCGCTTGACTTAAAGATCGTAACAATACTGTCTGGATCATTTTAGAATCGGGACGATCTTTAATCTTTTCTAATAACGTTCCATAATCTAATGGTACGGGTTTTTGCTTTTTGCCAACACCTAAGGATAAGCCCAATTCCTTCAGGAAAATTCTCAAGTCTGCAAGTTTATCGTCTGGTGGGCCTTCGTGATTACGATATAATCCTGGGATCTTGTGCTTTTCTAAAAATCTTGCGGTTGCAACATTCGCACATAACATACACTCTTCAATAATTTTATGTGCCACGTTACGTTCAACTGGATCTATACTAGTAATTTTGCCACTTTTACCAAAAGTAATGCTGGTTTCAATTGTTTCAAAATCGATCGCACCGCGCTTAGTGCGCTCCTCACGCAAAGTAGTATATAACTTGTGTAAATTTTCTAAGTCTTTAACTAATGGTTGATACTGTTTACTTAGAAATTCATCACCATCTAAAATTTTAGCAACTTTGTTATACGTAAGTCTTGCTTTAGAATGCATAACCGCAGGATAAAACTCATATTTGGTTAATTTGCCAGACTTGCTAATATTCATTTCACAAACCATACAAAGTCGATCTTCATTTGGCTTTAAAGAGCATAGGCCATTAGATAATATTTCTGGCAACATCGGTATTACCCGGGTTGGGAAATAAACTGAATTGCCGCGATTAAACGCCTCTTTATCTAAAATGCTATCCGGCTTAACATAATGACTTACATCTGCAATCGCAACATATAATTTCCAACCACCAGTTCGGGTTGGGGCGCAATATACTGCATCGTCAAAATCTCGGGCATCTTCGCCATCGATAGTTACCAACGCTAAATCTCGCAAATCCACGCGATTTTTAATTGCATTACTTGGAATTGTTTCGGTTAAACTTTCAACTGATTTTAATAATTCTTTAGGCCATTCATAAGGCAAATTATGTTTGCGCAATGCTGCTTCAATTTCAACATTTTTATTGCGTTCATTGCCTAAAATCTCAACTATTGCTCCAATCGGATCATGTCGACTAGAATGCTGCGCGGTTATTTCAACCACAACAATCTGACCATTCTTTGCATTAAGATCTTTACCAGGCGGAATAATAATATCGTTTAAAAATTCTTTACTAAACGGTACCACGAAATTTAAGTCATTTTCAGAAACAAAACGTCCGGTCATTACAACATTAGGCTGCTCTAAAACTTCAACTACTTTACCTTCACGAGTTTCAGATTCTTCCAAGACATCTGGCACTGATACAATAACTTTATTACCACGCATTATCTTAGAATCAGTATGATATGGCAAAGCAATACGTGCGCTGCGATCACTAGGAATTACCCACATAGAGTTATTGCGATCAATAGATACCGTACCAGAAACTAAAGTATGATGCCCGGCAAGCCAATAACGTCGTTTTGCCAACAATTCCAATTGGCCATCACGCAACATTGCTTTCAAGCGGCGTCGGATTGCTTCAATATCTTCCGGATCATCCAAACCAAGCTCCGCAGTTATTTCACTTAAGCTCGCGGGGATATTGCGAGCTTTTAAATGCTCTAATATAAGTTCTCTACTCGGAACTGGCTTAGCATACTTTTGCGCTTCCCGCGCAGCATGCGGATCTTTTTTACGTCTTTTCTTAATCTCTTTTACCTGCATTGTTAAAGTACTTAAAGAAGTCTCCCTCAGGCTTAAGAATTAATATATCATCCTTGGAATTGAATGAGTTCTTGTAGCTTTGAAGACTCTTATAAAAATCATAAAATTGTGGGTTCTTACTATAAGCTGCTGAATAAATCTCCATAGCTTTAGCATCCCCCTCACCACGGATCCTATTAGCCTCACTACGCGCCTTTGCTAGAATGATTGTTGTATCACGCTCTGCATCAGCACGCATCGACGTAGAATCTTTTGTACCATCGGCACGAAATGAATTAGCCTTGCGTTGCCGCTCAGCACGCATCCGGTTATATACTGAATCGCTTACTTCATTTGGCAAGTTAATGCGTTTAACGCGCACATCTATCACTTCAATACCGAGATCTTCAGAATTCTGATTGGTAAATTTGCGTAAACGTTCCATCAATTCATTACGAGCACTAGAAACTACTTCTTTAATGGTAAGCCTACCAAATTCAATTTTTAAAATTGCATTCGCTTTCTCGCGCAATAAACCTTCAGTTTTAGATTTTAAATTTTGGGTACGTTTATAATACAACGAATAATCTTTGATTTTCCATAGTATATAGTAATCAACTAAAACATCTTTCTTCTCTACTGTTGTAATACGTGAAGCCTGAATATCAAAGATATTCATTCTAGTATCAAATAGATTCACCTCATCAACAAAAGGAATCTTTGCATGTAACCCAGGACCATAAATTACTGCAACATTACCGGACTCTGTTTTAATTCTTTTAAATCTAAAAATTAGAGCACGCTCAGTTTCATAAACAGTAAAGAATGATAATGATGCAATTCCAATGGCTAGTGCCAATGCTAATAAAAAATTATTTAGCTTTCCCATTGTCGCCCCCTTTATTATCTGGAACAGGTGTCACAGTTACTTGTGCCTTTTGTTCTTTATTTTGCGCGAGCATCTTGTCTAATGGTAAATAAATCATATTATTACCAGCATTACTATTCACTACAACTTTAGTAGTATTCGTTAATACATCTTGCATGGCATCCATATACATCCGCGTTTTTGTAACCTGTGGTGCCTTTTGATACCCAGGTAAAATTAAATTGAATCTTTGCGTTTCACCAATTGCTTCTAGGATAACACGCTGTTTGTATGCCTCAGCTTCAGCTAGCAGTTTTTGCGCCTCGCCTTCAACTTCTGGAATTAATTTATTCGAATATGCTTCGGCCTCAAGCTTCAATCGCTCCTTATCCTCGCGCGACTTGGTTACATCATCAAACGCATCTTTAACCATATCTGGTGGTCTCGAATCCTTAAAGTTTACCGCTTCAATAAAGAATCCAGCATTATAAGTCGCTAAAATTCCAACTAGCTGCTCTTTAATAGCTTCGCCAATCTGCTGTTTCTTATCCGTTAGTACATCATCAGTTAATGAATCGCCTATTACTGCACGCATAGCACTATCTGCAGCTTCATTCAAAGTATCATCTGGACGAGCTAATGAAAATAAATATTGCTCAGCATCAATTACCCGATATTGCACATCAAGCTCAACTAGAAGGATATTTTCATCCTTAGTTAACATCCAACCGCTGTTTTGTGAGGTTTTGACTGTTTCAGTATTAACACGCTGAACTTTGTCGATAAAAGGCGGCGCCCAGTGTAAGCCTTGGTTAACACTATATGCATATTTACCAAGCCTGGTAACTACGCCTTGTTCATAAGGGGATATGGTGTAAAAACCAAACATAAAATATGAAACCACACATACACCCAGGATTAAATAAATAATCAACTCGTTATTTTTGCTACCACCACTTGCGCCAGATGGCGGTGTCGAACTCTTGAAGCCAAATAAGGCTCTGATTCGATTTATTATTTTACGAAATACTTCATCTAAATCTGGCGGACCTTCACTATTATTTTTATCGCCCCACGGGTTTTCTTTTTTACCACCGCTACCAGGCTCATTCCAAGCTTTCAAGATTATATTTTTAATCATCAAACACCTATTCATTTTTCCAACTTGTAGATATTAGGTTTGCTAAGCCATCAAACTGCTTGCACAATGCATCCCAACGTTCTTTTTGCAGCGTAATATCTAAAACCCAATTCCCATCTACGTCGATTTCCTCATGATTAACTGCACCAACTTCATACAAATATGCATGAACTTTACCTTGCAGTGGTGATAGAACTACTCGCCCCTTAACAATATCCGTACACAAACGTTCAGCTATTGCCTGCCTTAGTTGTTCTAAACCTAGAGCCTCTTTGGCCGAGATCCGCGCTACAGTTATATTGCCATCGTGATCCCGTTCAATGTCTGCAGTTAATCCAGGCACTAAATCTATTTTATTGTAGACCTCTAACAGGGGGACATTCAAGGATCCAATTTGATACAACACCCGCTCTACCTGAATTTTTTTCTCACGCCATAAGGGATCATTACAGTCAATTACATGTAATAACAAATCGGCTTCTGCAGTTTCCTGCAATGTGGCTTTAAATGCCTCGACTAAATCATGAGGTAAGTCACGTACAAAACCTACTGTGTCTGCTAGAATAATTTTCCCAACCAAAGGAAGTTGAACTGCTCTCAAAGTGGGATCCAAAGTAGCAAATAATTGATCAGCTATGTACACATCTTCATGTGTAAGGGCTTTAAATAGTGTTGATTTGCCCGAGTTTGTATACCCAACTAAAGAAACGCTAGGAATTTGGGCTTTGATACGAGCTCGTCTACCTTGTTCGCGTTGCATAGCAACTTTTTCTAATTTTTCACTAATAACATGAATTTTATGGCGAATGACACGGCGATCTTCTTCAAGTTGGGTTTCTCCCGGACCACGTAACCCAATCCCACCTTTTTGACGCTCTAAATGGGTCCAACCGCGGATTAAACGCGTTGAGAGATGCTTCAACTGGGCTAGTTCAACTTGCAATTTCCCTTCGAAAGTACGGGCTCGCTGTGCAAAAATGTCTAAAATTAATCCGGTGCGATCTACGACACGACACTTACATTCTTGTTCTAGATTTCTTTCTTGCGTTGGAGTTAAGGAGTGATTTACTAATATTAATCCAATGTCTTGGACGCTGACCAACTCTTTGATTTCAGCAACCTTACCACTACCAAGCAAATACTTAGGATTAGGCGCGTCTAAGTTTCCTATAACTGTATCGATAACTTCTGCGCCAGCAGACACAGCCAATTCACGAAACTCACATAAATCCGCCGTCAACCGCGGATCTCGAGCCTTTAAGTGAACTAGCAGAGCTCGCTCACCACTTTCAGGTCTATCTATGCCAACAGTCATAGTACTTGCCCTACGGTTGTATGCTTTGTTGCAGCTATTTTTTGCATCCTTAATTTATAAATTATAAACTCCGAACGCTCAAAATAGCTGCTACGCCTAAAACCAAAATGCTTTGACTAAATAGATCTAAATTTGGATGACTATTATTAAGCATGCCTGGTATTAAGCGTTACCTGGCTCATGAGCAAATTCTTCTTCGCTTACAACTTGAGTTAATTTTACATTTCTAGTTGGAACTACTGTTGAAATCGCATGCTTGTAAACCATTTGGCTCACGGTATTTCTTAATAACACTACAAATTGGTCGAATGACTCAATGTGCCCCTGTAATTTAATTCCATTTACTAAATAAATTGAAACTGGCACACGCTCTTTGCGCAATGCATTCAAAAATGGATCTTGTAATGTTTGCCCTTTGGACATATTTATTTTCTCCGTCATAATTTTTAAAAGCCTCACCTTAGACTTAATTGTTGCTAGAGTCTAGCACGGACTTCATAATAGTATCTAGTATATTTTTACTAGAATTATCGAGCTTGGTAATATTTGGCCAGGTTCGCAACCAAGTAAATTGTCTTTTAGCCAGCTGTCTTGTTGCAGCAATTGCGCGTTCACACATTGTTTCATAATCACAATTACCATCTAAATAGTCCCAGGCTTGTCGATAGCCAACACAACGAATCGCCGGTAGTTCTGGGTTAAGATCATTACGCTGTCGTAACGCCGTAACCTCGTCTAATAATCCCGCTTCCAGCATTTTCATAAAGCGTTGGGCAATGGTTGTATGCAATACAGCACGATCCTTTGGCAGCAAAGCAAAACTTTTAATTTCGTAATTCAAAGTAGTTTCATGTTGTTGTGTAAAAAAATCATTTAAGGTCTTGCCGCTAATTATATTGATTTCTAATGCACGTTGGATCCGCTGCGCATCATGCGGTGCCAAGCGGGCTGCCGTTTCTGGATCTAACTTTTGTAAACGAGCATGAAGGTGTGGCCAACCAAACTGCTGCGCTTCAGCGCTTAAATGTTGTCGCAGCGTCGCATCCGCTGCTGGAAGCGGGGCTAAACCAAATTGCAGTGCTTTGAAATATAACATCGTGCCACCAACCAATAGTGGGATGCGTTGTTGTTGCCAAATTTGTTGCATAGCATAGTTGGCATCTGCACAGAATTGAGCTACAGAATAAGGTTGGAGCGGATCGCAAATATCAATCAACCGATGCGGGAATTGGGCTAATTCTGCATTGCTTGGCTTACCAGTTCCTATGTCTAAACCGCGGTACACCATCGCCGAATCGACACTGATAATATCAATCGGCAAGCGTTGCGCGAGCTGCATCGCTAGAGCGGTTTTACCAACAGCAGTTGGCCCCATTAAAAAAATTGCTTGATTTTGCATAGCGCCAATTGTATCAGATTTTAGTTGAGAAGCAAAGATTAACTATTTAAGTAAATTGAGCACATCGGCTGGTGAAATCGCTTTCCATATTACCCCCTGCGGCAGCAGTTGAATTTTGCTTAATAATTCATGGCTATTTTTAGTAATAGTCCCTTGCATATCTAGAGCTTGTTGCGCCATAGCCCGGTTTATTAAAATTAAATCAGCACCACGACGCACTAATAAAACTTCAGGATAATCTAGAAGAAGTTCTGGTGCAGTTGCATATGATATATCAATGGGCGTAGCATGAGCAACGTGTGCGCTTCTCGCTGACACATAATAATTATGATCTGGCGCTTGAGGTACATCTAAACTGCTTCGCAAGGCTTGCGTGATAAATTCATGCACAATACGTGCATCACGAAAACGTACCTCATGCTTAGTAGGATGTACATTTACGTCTAATGCAACTGGATCCAATTCTAAGTACAAACAATAAAATGGCATTTTACCTGGAGCACATAACGGATTGTAAACCTCGCGTAACGCATGGTTAATTAAACGATCGCGAATAACCCTATTATTGATAAAAAAATACTGATGCTCTTCTTGGCTGCGCGCTGCTTGTGGTAAACCAATCCAACCCCACAAACGCAGGCCATTTTGTTCAACATCTATACGCAAGGCATGTTGCATTACCTGGTGGCCACAAAGATTAATAACGCGCCTAGTTTGTGCCTCGCTGTCCTGACAAACTAACAAATTCTTAAGCAGCTTATCTTGATGTTTAAAACTAAAAGCAACACTAAAATTACTCAGCGCAATGCGTCGAAATACCTCTTCCAAATGCAAAAATTCGGTTCGTTCACTACGTAAAAATTTACGCCGCGCTGGTAGATTATAAAACAAATCGCGAACTATAATAGTAGTTCCTATCGGATGCGCCACAGGGGTTATGGTTTCATCTTGCACACTCCAAGCATGCTCGGCATTCGCAGCATGTGACTGCAATATTAATTTTGAAACAGATTTAATACTGGCTAGTGCTTCACCTCGAAAACCCAATGAACTAATATTTGCTAAATCAGTTGCAGTGCGAATCTTACTAGTAGCATGCTGCTGCAAAGCTAGCAATAAATCCTCCTTATCTATTCCAGAGCCATTATCTCGCACCTGAATTAGTTGGATCCCACCACGTTGAATATTAATTGCAATCTGGGTAGCGCCAGCATCAATGCTATTTTCTAGTAATTCTTTCAAAACAGATGCGGGGCGTTCAATTACTTCACCCGCAGCGACTTGATTGGCAATTTCAGTGCTAAGAAGTTTTATCCGTGCGGGAGCCTCAGTCGATACTTCAATCATCTTACTGCAATCCTTGTCTTATTTTTAAAATATTCTTTAACACCATGCGTTATTGCTACTGCTAATTGATCTTGATATTTATGATCGCGTAATTTTAATTCAGTCTGTGGGTTTGAGATAAAACCGGTTTCAACTAACATTGAAGGAATATCTGGCGAGCGTAATACTAAAAATGGTCCGCTTTCAACTTGAGCTTTATGTAATTTTGTAGTTTTACCTAGGTGCTGTAATACATGCTTTGATGCTTCCATGCTAGCAGCAAAATTTGCAGTTTGGGTTAAATCGAACAGTACTGCAGCCAATTGATCATTTTTATCTTTTAAGCTTACTCCACCCACTAGATCGGCGCGGTTTTCCGAAGCTACTAACCAACGCGCTGCAACACTAGATGCCTTGGCGGTAGATAACACAAATACCGAAGCACCATCAGCTTTCTTGTTTACAAAAGCATCTGCATGAATTGAAATAAAAAGGTCCGCATGCTTACTTCGGGCGCGTTTCATACGCTCACGAAAGACTAAATAATAATCGCCATTACGAATTAAAAATGCTTGCATGCCCTTTTGAGCGTTGATTTTAGCTTTCAATTTTTTGGCAATAGCTAAAGCTACATCTTTTTCGCGAGTGCCACGTGGGCCGATAGCGCCAGGATCCTCACCACCATGCCCAGGGTCAATCGCAATTATAAAATCTTGCGGTGGCGGCGTCTTTTTGGTTTTCTGATCTAAATCAAATAATGCCAAAATTGCTTGTTTTTCATCCGATTCCAAATCTATTACTAAACGATCTCCATATTGCGCATTTGGCTCCAACACAAATGAATTTACAAATACTTTATGCTCCATTTCAAAAACGATGCGTAGCATATTTTGAGGGTGTAACCCAGTGCGCATTTTCTTAATACCAGTATTTGCAATTTTAACTTTACTTAAATCTGCGTTAAGTTTAGTATCCCGCAAATCAATTACAACCCGCTCAGGGGAGTGCATAGTATAAACTTTATATTCAATGCCTTTATCAATATCAAATACAATCCGAGTACTTTCTGGAGATGGCCACAAACGCATGCCTTTAACGTGGTTTTCAGCATAGATTACAGTACAGATTAAGAGCATAATGCCGATGCAAATTTTCCTTAATAACATTATTATCCTAAATTTTTTCTAAAATTTTTTGCCCTAAATTAGAATTAGCCACCAATTTTGCATAACGTTGCGTGGTATCGTAATGCAAATCTACCATTAAATCTGCTGGCGGAATTTTACCAAAGCCTTTATCAGCCCACTCAAAAATACATACTGAGTTTTCACGTAAATATTCACGGATCCCTAGATTATCTAGCTCCTGTGGATCCGCCACTCGGTATAGATCAAAATGGTATATAGTAAAATTTGCTAGTGCATACTCTTCAACAATAGTATATGTTGGGCTTTTAATGCGTCCGGTTACGCCAAGATGCTGTAAAATTGCACGCACCAAGGTCGTTTTACCAGCGCCAAGTTGACCATTGAGATAAATGCATACCCCTGCAACTAAGCCTTGTGCAATAACATTGCCTAATGCAGTTGTAGCATCCAAATTCGGCAAACTAAATTGTGCCTCTTGTTTTGAAGTCATATTGTTAACACATCATAAAATTTAAATTGTTTAAAGTATATAGCCTAGGCCATACATAAATTCGAATGGCTTCGACTATAACATCTTGATTAACATTTATATACTTACATGTTAGGATGCAATGTAAGCCATGCTTATTTGTAATTTAACTAATATTTAACGGAGTTTAATATATGTTTTTTCCTGGGAATAGACCTGGATCTGGACCGAGTGATCCATCAACCACATTATTTATGATGGCAGCCATGAATGGAAATGGAAATAATGGTGTGGCTGATGATGTGCTTGAGGCACAAGTGTTAGCTCAAGCAGGAATACCAGCTCCCCTAGCTACCATGGTTGCATTCCAGGATGCGCCGCAAGGAGGCTCTACCACTGCTGTACAATTGCTAACTATGCAACAGTTATCGCAAGAGCAAGAACAACAACGGCGCCGCGAAGAACAACAGCGACACCAAAGTTATGCAACACCACAGCAAGGCTATCAAATGCCACCGCAACCCGGTTATGCAATGCCACCACAACCCGGTTACGCAATGCCACCACAACCCGGTTATGCAATGCCACCACAACCCGGTTATGCAATGCCGCCGCAACAGGCTTATGCAATGCCGCCGCAACAGGCTTATGCGCCTCCACAACAAAATTACGCTGCTGCACCAGCACAACCAGTCTATTTACCCACATATCCTGGCTATGGCCCTGCAGCAGCACAAACACCTGCTTCTAATTCACGCCATCGGCGCAGACCAAGCCAGGCTCCTGCAGATTACAATGATGGTGATGATCATGGAGATGAAGAAGGTAATCGTGGAGCTAGCAGCAGAAGATCGAACAGACATAATCGGGATCATCATAGGTGTAACCAAGATGATAATCATCGAGAGGCTAGCCATAGTGGTAGTGGTTCCGATAATGATGAAGAGCCGCGCAACCAACGCACAGCACCAGCTAATCGGGCTTAATGTTCAAGTAGTAGTGGAGAAGTATTATGAGTGGTATGAGCGATCTGTTAACAATGCAAGCAATGATGTCAATTTCTCAAGCAAATGCAGAACAAGATCCGCAAAGAGCCGCTGCAGAGCGACAAATGGCAATGCACAACTTGATGCTAGCAAATTCTTTCGGGCAAGCGGAGCGCGATGCAGAGCGAGAACGACAAGCTGCTGCAGAGCGCGAGGCGGCACGGCAGCGCGAAATTCAACGGCAACGTGCTGAAGCTGAAGCGCGACGCCAAGCGGCGGAAGCAGCACGGATCAGTGCCTATAATTTTGCCATACAATCTGCTACTACTTTAGCTAGCCAAGGACATTTTGCTGCCGCAATACAGCAGTTTGAAATTGCATTGAACAATAAGCCAGGTGACGTATTTGCAAGATTTAATATAGCTTGTTGCAATGAAGCTATCGGCCAAATCCAGCAAGCCTTAAAAGTATTCAGGGATTTACAAGGCCATGCTGGGGAATTAGCAGAGTTTGGCAAACATTTAAATAATTGTATTGCAGTTTTGCAACAGCAAGCCCAAGAGGCATTAAATGCTTCACAAGAATGGTTCAAACAAGGCAATAAGTTACAATCTATAACCGCCTTAAATGCAGCACGCGAGCTAGCGGTGAATTTGGATAACTCCGCTTTACAAAATGCGATTGAGGATTTTGCTAGGTTCCTGCATTGGGACGACATAAGAAATAACGTAAACGACAAATTTGCATCAGCTACACAAAAAATCCAACAAGGCGAATTTCGTGTTGCATTAGAGCTATTGCGTGATGCAGCAAACGAATATCAACAATATGCAAGATTCTTAACTGCAGAAGAAACCACAAGTAGCAAACAATTACCAGCTTTGTTGCAGCAAGCCACACGTGCAGTTGAGAAGCTCGACAATATCGCCCGACATGACTACATACTGCAAAGTATCCCAACTTTACGTACCTACCTTTTAAAATATGACTTAGATGCCGCGCAAAAATTATTAAACGTTATGAATGAAAAATCGCATGCTATAACACGACGAGATGATATTACTGGCTGCATTCAACCAACAGTATTTGAGAACTCTTTACAGCAGCTTAGTGATTTCATTAAAGAGTTTAAAGCACGCAAAGCTTCCAAAGCTAATGAAGCTGCACAGCTAATTGCGGCGCAAGTAATGGATAACAATAAACTTTCTAGCACAGATTATGATTTTATGGTTGCTATAATTAATAACGAATTACAAAAACAATGGGTAGCTTTAGATCGACGCGATTTAACGCAGTTAATCCCTTTAATTACAAAAACCATACAAGATAATTTACAACCCAACGGTTGCCTAACCGCATGTTGCACCGGAGCAGCTTTCTATATAGCTGATACTGCTAAAACCGAAAATGCAATAAGTGCAACTATCAGTGCTAACCTCCCGCAAGATTATCGAGCCCCATTACAAATAGAAATAACCAGCTTACAATCACCACAGCAGCCGCTGCAATTTTTGGTACCGCATGTAAGTAGTCAAGTCGCAATTCCTGTAGCTGAGGTTGTGCGGGAATCACCATTAGCTAAGTTTGATGAAACATCCTTGCCGAAAGATTTAATTAATTCTGGGAGCTTGCCGCTTGCAGCTGGACCTTAGCACTCTAGTCTTAGACGCAGCAAACGTAACTATATAACATTGCAAAAGCGACGACTTATAGTCGTCGCGATATCGTAAAACTAAATGGCTTTGACTAGTTTAGACATTACACCCGATGCTCTTGATGATACCAAAACCATCCTAAACGATACCCTACTTCAAAATTGGTACTACACTCCAGTTTTTGTTTAATATTCGCCATATGGCTATTTACAGTGTGCAAACTAATTTTCAACTTCCATGCAATTTGCTTAGCCCGATCCCCGAGCATCATTAAGCCTACCACCATAGCTTCGCGTTGCGTTAA
>JAGVLG010000021.1 GCA_020054325.1 Gammaproteobacteria bacterium | reverse complement strand
TTTGAAGCGCGATTTCATCTACCGCTTCAAAACGGATCACTAATTTCGGGGTTGTATTAGATGGCCGCACCAAACCCCAACCATCTGGAAATTCCACACTTAAGCCATCAATAGTAATTTTTTCAAATGGTGCACTGAACAATGCTCATAAGATATACAATCTAATACAAACAAGAATATTTAAGCGTACTCTTTAATACTACGACTTCAGATTGTCGTTTAACTTCATCAAAACTCGGCAGTAAAGAAGGTTGTTTTTGCAGTATATCTAATGTGTCAGGTGGAAATTTGTACGGGAATTGTTGTTGTGAGTGTAGTGAATCTACATACTCTACGCCGTATCCAAATAGTACTGCTACAGGATTATGGTATTGATCCAATTTTGGCTGAGCATCAGATGTAGCTTTGGATTTTATTAGAAGATGACAATCCATAATTAATGCACGTATGCAGGCAACTTGGGTAATAGCATTCATAAATTCTGTACTAACATATCTAGGATATACTTCTTCTAAGATAAGGGCGTGGTTCTGCGTATCTTCATCCCACACCAGCCGTAGCATAGCTCTTGCTATCAGCTTATCATGTTTATCAATAACCGAGATTTGTCGTATATGGCCTGATAATACGTAACCACCAATCAATGCCCTATTTAGAAAGGGGCTGCCTAAAATATTTTGGCAACTATCTGGCACATCTGTGCCAGTCATGAATAATCTCCAATAATCATCTGTGTCTATTACAGTATAATTTGCATAGTCAAGTTTCTTTGTCCTCTTTTTATCCCGTACCCCATTCAAAATGGATATACAGTCTTGCTTGAACATCGGATGCTTAGCAGCATTAGTTTTTGTAATTATGTTTTTGAGAATTTGAATTTGCATATCAACTTGATCATCGGGAATGTTAAGCAGTGCATGTATAGAGGCTCTTAACTCAGGAGAAGCTTCGTCCAAGTTAATATGTTTATTCTTAATGCTATCTGCAATTATAGTTCTAATACTGAGATCCAGATTGCTCGACCGTGCAACTCTATCCATAACTGTTGTCATAGGCTCTAAATAATTCAACCTCCACGCGGCTTTTAAGTTTGGATGTTTGGAGAAAATAGTCTTTAAATGAACGTTAGTATTTACATCATATCTGGCTTCATAGAAACCAGATGATCTCGGCGTTGATAACAGGTGTATAAATCTTTTTAACAACGTCATGTATAAATCACGATCATCCTTACTTAGTTTCTGTAAATTTGAATTATAAGAAATAATTAATGCTTGCTTTGCATAATCAGCAATATTACTTGAAAAAGTCTCAACTTGTAATGGGCTTAAATCAAACATTTCTGCAAGAATTGTTTTATACGTTGCATCAAGAGCATGTTCAAAATTTAAACATCCAGCTAGCAAATGTAATCTATCTGCTCCAGCTAAGGCGTCGATTATGATCCACCGTGACTTTTGTATAGTAATGCTTGGTAAGCTTAATACATCTTGAACTAAGCAAATCTTTGACGCATTGCTCATTTTTGCATTGCTTGAAATTTTCATAAGTGCGTTTATAAAATATTTCATGTTTGCATTATCTTTATAGGATGAGCAAATCAATTTTAAAGTACGCAGGAACAATTCTTTATCGTTGCCACATAATTTAACAATATATATAGCGGGTAAAATCATTCTGCCTGTGAAATGTTTTTCATTTGCACTTAATAAATTGCTGGCATCATTTGATTTAAATAGTTCAAAATAATCATCTGTTAAAGTATACTTTTTTGCTGGGTCTGCAAAATTATATATTTCCTTTAAAAATCTTGATTGAATTTTATGCCCTTGATGCTCAGCTATTAATATAGCCGCATAATATACCCAACCTAATAATTTATTTATCTTTGGGTAATCGTCATCAGAATCGTATGATAACTTTATAATACTTTGTAAAATCTCTGCAAGAGGGTGTGGTTGATCGTCAGTTGCAACTACTAGCTTGTTCAATAGATCTTGAGCAATATTTAGTAGCTGAGTTGTTCTTAATTCTGGTACTACTGCACCGGTATCTTCCTGCGGTGAGAAGTATTCATTTTCAGGCCCAATTATGACAGTGCCGATCCTGCCATAATCATTTGGCTCACCTCTGAAAGGATCGCAGATATGATCGAAATATTCAGGGTCTTGTTTTAATAGATTTTTAATGACACAAACTCTGACTTCAAGATTTGCTTTTATGAATCTTTTACTCTCGAAAAGATTGTTATGTATATTTGCTGATAATATAGAGATAGACACTTTGCGTTGCTCTTCTAGGGATAATGGCACAAGGTGTAATATATCTAACCAGGCCTCTGGTATGCTTACATCATTCAGGAGATACTCTCTGATTTTTGCTTTAATATTATCTGGTGCCTTAAGTAAGATGTCAGGAGTAGTTTGTACGTAACGACTCGCCAATGGTAGAGCAAGGCTATTGGATTTATCAATTAATTGATAAAACTCATCTTGATCTAAATTACAATCATCAGCATCAATTACATGCCCACTCGCAATAATTGCATGAAGTAACTGCAGTTTTTCTTGTTTATTGTAGTTAGGATTACCAGCCATAAAGCCGACGTAAACACCTTGTTTAAGCATTTCTATTAATGCAGGCACAGGAAAAGTATTTATTCCTTTACTAAGAAAGTTCAAACGCCTTAATGATGAAGGACTATTGATAACCAATTCAACAATATGTGTCGAATACAATTGATTAGGAGTTGAGTACAAAGTTTCGAGTAACTCAATAATATAGAACTTTCCGTGCGCTAGCTCAGATTGAGCTACATCGTTAAATAGCAATTGAATTAAATTTATATCAATATTAAATGTTGATGTTTCATTGCAGATAGTGATCTCGATAGGTTTCATATTATGCTTTGCAAAGCAAAGTGAGATTTTAGTTAAAAAAGCAAGGAACATTATATGCAATTCATTAATGCTGCTTAGGTCTTTTAAATTTATTCTTAGACGTATCTCTTTTTTAATTGTTATATATTCAAGAGTTTCAACAATAGCATCAAATAGAACCAGGTTTAAGTTTGATGGGTTACTCAAAAAATCTCTGTCTATTTGTAAGTCTATTTCAGCATCATCAGATGTTGAAAGTTTAACTAATAATTCTGTTAGGTTCATAGCATTGATATTTGTAGTTAATTTGCATCAAGATAATGTGTATGACTAATACTGTCAAGAACAAGTATTGTCCAACGCAAGATGCGCCTGAAATAGTATCGCGATTCCAAGGCAAATGAGTCTAAAAGAGGAATAAAAAGGGCCACTAAGACCTAAAGTCGTACATAATGAGTTTTACAATGAACTTAATTATGAACTATGAAAATCTCAGCAGCCCAGCTGACATTAGGGCATATTTAGCGGGTACTTGCAAGGTAGATTTACAAGTATCTAGCGAGCAACGTTATACATGGATAGGCGGCACCCTTAAGCGAACCGGATACTTTAAACTTCGCAAAAAGGATAAGGCACCGGTATTGGAATACATGTTAAAGTTGACAGGGTATTGCCGCCAGCATTTAACAAAGCTTATAGCGCAATATCGTAAGAATAAATGGATTGGCAAGGAGTACCCTAAGCGTAACAGCTTTGAGAGATTCTATACCAGAGAAGATGTATTATTGCTAGCAGCAACAGACGCGGCGCATGGTACACTAAGTGGTGCAGCAACCAAAAAATTATTTGAGCGTGCGTATTTGGTATTTGATGATTTGCAATATGAACGATTGAGTAAGATATCTGTGTCGCATATTTATAACTTGCGAGGCAGTACAACATACACCCGCAGGCGTACAGTATTTAAACATACTAATCCAACGCCAGTTAAAATTGGCGAACGAAAAAAACCATTTCCAAATAACCAACCTGGATTTATTCGTATTGATACAGTGCACCAAGGTGATAGAGATGGTGAGAAAGGAGTGTATCATATTAATGCGGTAGATGAAGTGACGCAATTTGAAATAGTGTCTAGTGTTGAGAAAATCAGTGAAAATTGGCTTATACCTGTGCTAGAAAATATTATACAAAGTTTTCCTTTTAGGATTATAAATTGCCACGCAGATAACGGTTCAGAATATATTAATCATGATGTTGCAAGGCTGTTAAATAAACTAAATGTAGAATTAACTAAGACTAGACCACGGCATAGCAATGACAATGCGCTAGCTGAATCTAAGAATGGCTCGATTATAAGGAAGCACTTAGGCTATATGCACATACCCCAAAAATGGGCACCTAAAATTAATCAATTCAACAGGCAGTATTTAAATCCTTATTTAAATTACCATAGGCCATGTTTTTTTGTAGAAAGAACTACTGATGCTAAAGGTAAAGAGAAAAAGATTTACAAATACAAAAATATGATGACGCCATATGACAAGTTAAAATCATTATCAGATGCAAAGCAATATCTAAAGCCAGGTATAACATTTGCAGCACTAGATAAGGAAGCATCACGATATACCGATCTAGAAGCAGCTAAGCTCATGCAAAACGCTCGCAAGAAGCTTTATAGCGAAATATTTTCTAACTAAACTAAAAGGAATACTGTGCCATTCCGACAAAAAATTTGCATCTGCTCAATAACTTGAGGCATATAGGCTGCTTGGCTGGGTGAATTTTTTATTAGCGGCGTCGTCCGCTATGGATGGCGGACGTCGAGCGCTACAGGGATGTACTAAATGCATGATAAAATGAAAGATGACTCCAAAAAGAAAGCTGAAGAAAAGAAAAGTCTTTCAAGCGACTAGTAAAGTGTGGGCGATCTTGTAGAAAATTATCTACTCACTAATCCAGGCATTTAAAGTTGCGAGCAGTGGTAAATTTTTATGTTGTACTCGGGCGCGTTGGAGAA
>JAGVLG010000069.1 GCA_020054325.1 Gammaproteobacteria bacterium | reverse complement strand
TCTTTTCTCCATGATTTGATAGATCTTTGGCTGATATTTTGTGAAATTCGTAATCTTTTACTTACGCTCAGACTAGAAAAACAGTGCAATTGCCCTGAAATAACCCTTAAAAATTGAACTTTTTTGGCAGTACACTGGTCAAAAAGTCATATAAGCATCCGAAAGGGGTGTCAATTATGCGCTTAGATCAAAAAAGAATTGCGGAATGTGGAGCTGTAATACTAATGGCACTAAAGGTTCCTGGTAGTAAATTAGACAAATATTCGGATGATACTTTTGTAACAGATATAAGAACAATAGCATTAGAATTTATCGAGAACACCTTATTTGATATTCATAATTTACAATTAAATGATCCAAATAAAGTTGGAGCGATTAGTAAACGTTTGAATCAGCGTGATCCATTAACCGGTTGTACCATGTTAGATTATTGTTTGGTTGCAGGATTTCCTGAATTAGGCATGCATTTAGCTAGTATGGGCGCTAGATATAGTACTAATCCTCGGGTATTTAAACGCAACGTACAAAGAAATCTTAACACCACTAAGCTTGATATTTTATCAGAACTATTAGATACATACGATCAGATTGCGGTCGGCATGCAACACCACATTAAAAATTCTCCAACAAAGAAAAGTATTTTAGTGCGAGCTCGCAATTATCTACGTAAGGATGGTTTATTCCCAAGTATTCTATTGCTTGCAGGAGTTGCCTGCATTATAGCCTCGCCATTTGCTGGTGGCTTAGGCACCATTTTATTACTTTCAATTGGGATCCCAAGTATTATAACTGCAATTAGTACCTTCCAGGCTACTTATAATGCCCGCCGTAACCGTAGACAGGTAGCAAGCCAGGCCAAATTATATTTTGAAGAAAAAGAAATTTGTAAATTCAAAACTATGTGTCAAGAATTACGAGTTCAGTTACGTCTACCGAGCCGGGAGCAAATCCTTTCAGCAAGAGCTTTATACATGCCGCCTAAAGAGCCAAAGAGTGAGCATGACAACAGTTTAATTTTTATGCTAAAGCGTCCAACTACAAGAATATTTAAGTTTGCTCCATCAGCACGCACTGTGCCAGAAACAGCGAATACTTCCAACCATTGCAATGAAGCTGCATTAGATGTTGCAGCTCCGGCTAAGAAGCGTCGTCGCTCTGTAACTGTAGGTTAAGATACTCTACTAATTTATAAGCCATTGTTCTATAATATACCCGTCGCTAGTTGATAGTCGTTGCCATTTAAAAGCCGACGATTATGGCTGTTTTGCAGATCTTATATTTTTTCATATATTCCGCCTATTTTGGAGAGTTAAATGACAACAGACATGTCTTTATTAAGTCTACTGTTAAATGCTACGTTATTAGTAAAATTGGTAATGTTGTTATTATTAGCGGCATCGGTATTTTCTTGGACAATTATCTTCCAACGCGGTAAGTATCTTAATGCTTGTAAATCTGCAAGCGATGAGTTTGAAACAACTTTTTGGTCCGGGGCTGATCTAACTAAATTATATACAAAGCTCTCGGCACGGGAACGTAATCTTTATGGGTTAGATGCAATCTTTGTAGCTGGCTTTAAAGAATACATGCGTTTAAAGAAACAACATGTAGTACAGCCCGATGCTTCATTAGAAGTAGTGCAACGTGCAATGCAGATTAGCTTAGTTAACGAAGAAGCACGTTTGGAAAACAACTTACCAGTATTGGCGACCATTCAATCTATGAGCCCATATGTTGGATTATTTGGTACAGTATGGGGAATTATGCATTCCTTTAGGCAACTAGGGGCAGTGCAACAAGCGACTTTAGCTATGGTAGCGCCAGGAATATCAGAAGCTCTTATTGCAACTGCGATGGGTCTTGTTGCCGCAATTCCAGCGGGTATTGCTTACAATCGCTACATCAATAAAGTTGACCATCTTTCGTTAAAATATCGCACCTTTGCACAAGAATTTTTAGGAATCATGCAACGTAAAATGTTAAGTTCTAGCAGTAGTTTATCTACCGAGGAAACTTAAATTATGTTTGAAAGAGTTAAACGACGATCAATTGCTGAAATCAATGTTGTGCCATATATAGATGTTATGTTGGTGTTGCTGGTAATTTTTATGGTAACTGCGCCAATGATTAATCAAGGTGTTGAAGTTGATTTGCCTACTGCAAGTGCTAAAGCGCTACCAAAGGATACCCAATTGCCAATTATTATTAGCGTTAATGTAAAGGGCGATTTATTTTTGAATATCAGTTCTGTTCCAGATAGTCCAATTAATGGTTCCAAATTGCAACAAGAAGTGGCAACTGCCTTACGAGTTAATTCAAAACGTCCAGTTATAGTCAAAGCCGATAAAAATGCGACTTATGATCGGGTTATGAAAGCAATGGTATTGTTACAACAAGCTGGTGTTCCAAACATTGGATTGGAAACTACTAATCTAGCGGGTTAATTGATGGCAAGTGCGACTCGAGTACAATCTTCGCAATCTAAATATTCTGGCAGTTTAGTATTGTCACTAATTTTGCATCTTATTTGTTTTGCAGTTTTATTTGGCACCTTATCAAATCAGCCGCCGCAACCTATTATGGTTAATTTGTTACAGAATCCTGATACTGGCAAAACTATTAAAGCTGGATTAATTAATAAAAAAAATGTTGATCAAGTAGTGCAGCGCCATGTTGAAGAACAACAAGAAAAACTGCGTAAGATTGAAGAAGAGCGTCAAGCAGAAATCGCGAAACGGGAAGCGGAAGAGCGTAAAGCTTTAGAACTTGAACAGTTGAAAAAGATACAAGAAGCTGCGGCAAAAAAAGCTGAAGCCGATAAACAAGCTTTGCTAGCCAAGCAAGCAGCGGCTAAGGAGCAAGCCAAACAAAAGCTGGCAAAATTAGAAGCAGATCGGAAACAGCAAGCCAAATTAGATTTAGAAAAGAAAAATAGTGCTGTAAAGCAAGCGGCAGCGCTTAAAGCGGAGCATGATCGCAAAGTTGCAGAGCATAATGCTTTAATTCAAAATGAAGTTGATTTATATAAAGCAAAAATTGCGGCCGCAGTGGAGGAGAATCGCATTCTTTCCTCGGCTTTTGTAGGAGATATTGTTTGTAAAATTCGGTTGCGCTTATTACCGGATGGTTCAATTTTGAATCTCACAATTGTGCAGCGCAGTGGTAATCCGGCATACGATTCTATGTCAGAATCAGCTGTACATAAAGCTGCACCATTTCCAATGCCTGCGGATCCAGAATTATATGAACATGTAAAAGATATAGTATTGTCCTTTAGAAATGGGGAAACCACTGATGCTTAGAATTAAGCTATTTAGACTTATAATTAGCGCGTTTATAATGTGTTATGTGCAATTAGTTGTTGCGGCACCATTAAATATAGATATTACTGGTGGTAAGAATGTTGGAATTCCTATAGCAGTGCTGCCATTTGAATACGCTACTGGATCTGATCCTTTTGCTCGTGCCGTTGAAACTGATGATATTGCGGCAATAATACGTAACGATTTATACAACAGCGGTCATTTTTATACTCTAGATGTGCAGGGTATCGATACTAATCCTGCTGATATAAAACAAGTAGATTTTGGGTACTGGAAAAATTTTGGTGCAGCAAATTTAGTTGTTGGTCGTATTGTGAGCCGCGGTGGTGGTTTATATGATGTGTATTTTGAGTTGATCGACATTTACAAAGGCAACATGGAGCCGTTATTAAATGTTAGAGTTAGCGATAAATACCCGGAGCAATTTCGAGCTTTAGCGCATTATATTAGTGATTTGATATTTGAAAAGTTAACTGGGGTGCGTGGTTTCTTTTCGACACGGATTGCATATATAACAATTGAGCGTGGTAAAGAGCAGACTATTAATTCATTGTATGTAGCAGATGCAGATGGATATAACAGTAAAGCGATCTTAACTGTGCCATATCCGATAATGTCGCCGCGTTGGTCACCTAATGGTAAGTATATTGCCTATGTTGCTTTAGGTAAGCAATCATCTATAAACGTGATTAACGTTACTAATGGTAAACGCGATCAACTAACCAAGTACCCTGGAATTAATGGTGCGCCAGCGTGGTCGCCAGATGGTAGTAAATTAGCAATGGTCTTGTCTAAGGATGGTGCGCCGAAGATCTACGTGCTCGATCTTGAAACTAAAGAACTACGCCGCGTTACCAGTGGTGGAGCGATCGACACTGAGCCATTTTGGGATCCTAATGGCCAATCAATTGTGTTTACTTCAAATCGTGGTGGTAAACCACAGATATACCGAGTAATATTGCAATCTGGGGCAGTGGAGCGAATCACATATACTGGGGATTATAACGCGACACCATCCTTAACACCTGATGGTAAGCGTTTAATAATGTTACATCAAAGTGAAAAAGGAGCGTATAATATTGCGGTACAAGATCTAAATAATGGTAAAGTTAAATCTATAACTAGTGCTAATTTAGATGAGTCGCCGACGTTAGCTCCAAATGGGATGATGGTGTTATACGGTTTGCGGGATGGAGATCAATCATTGCTTGGTGCTGTAACACTAGACGGGAAGTTTAGAATGCGGTTACCATTACAAGCGGAAAATGTTAAAGAGCCTGCATGGTCGCCATTTTTGTTAAAGAATTGACAGTAGTAAGTTCGAATATAGGAGAAACGAGATGTCATTTAGAAAAATTGTCACACTAGCTGTTTTGGGTGGCGTTACTTTAGGTTTAATTGGTTGTGGCGGCAGCAAAGGAGCTAACGATCCATTTGCTGATAGTAGCGAAGGTATCAAGCCTGTATCTGGCTTTTACGGCGAACACATGAGCTCTGAAGAAGAATTAGGTCTGTTAAATAAAAAGATTGTGTACTTTGCATATGACAGCAATAACTTAACTCAGGCAGATATGCGTTTATTAAATGTACATGCTAAATATTTGTTAGATCATCCAAAATTAGATATGCGTATTGCTGGTCATACCGATGAACGTGGTAGCCGCGAATACAACATTGCGTTGGGTCAACGTCGGGCCGATGCAGTTGCGCGTTACTTAGAAAGCAAGGGTGTGCCAGCTAATAGATTGCATACCATTAGTTATGGTAAAGAGCAGCCAGTTGATTTGGGCTCTGGTGAACAAGCATGGGCGCAAAATCGTCGTGCTGTATTAGAGTACGAGGATAAATAATGCGATTAGATAAATCATGTTTGGTAGTATGTGCCATCGTGGTTAGTTCGACTTTGCCTGGGATCAGCTGGGCAAAGTCATCGCTTGATGCGCGTGTTGAAAGAATTGAAAACATACTTGAGAATCAAATTAATGCTGAGTTGTTGCAGCAAGTAGATCAATTGCAGCAAGAGGTGCAAGAGTTACGTGGTAAACTAGAAGAGCAACAGCATGCCACCCAATTATTGGCGCAAAAACAAGAAAAATTATTTTTAAATTTAGATAGCCGAATCGGTAGTTTAATGAAAAATTCTGGCAGTGTGGCAAATTCTATATTGCCGCCAGAGTCAGTGGCCGATCCAATCCCAGATTCAGTTCAAACCGAAGCAGTAAATTTAGACGATGAAGCTGCTCCTAGTGGTAAGGTGCATGCTTCAGATTCAATGTGGCGGGTTACGGAGTATAAAGAAAAAGAAACTTACGAAAATTCTTATAAATATGTTACTGAAAGAAAGTATCCTGCTGCTTTACAAGCATTTAAAGAATATTTAGCACAGTACCCAAATGGTACTTACGCAGCAAATGCGCATTACTGGATCGGTGAGGTGTATGCTGCGCAATGGCAAGCAAATCGCAATAATCAAGAACTTATAAATAATGCGTTAGCCTCGTTTAAAACAGTTGTAAAGGAGTTTCCAAAGCATCAGAAGGCTCAAGACGCGCTTTTGAAGCTGGGGATTGTAGAGGCCGATTTACAGCATGTGGACGCGGCACGGGGTTATTTGAGCAAGGTTATTCAGCAATACCCTAACACTTCAAGTGCTAGAATTGCACAGAATAAGTTAAACCAGCTAGCGCAAATTGGTCATTAACATATTGATTGATAATGAAGTTTTCTGTAAGTCATTCATCTTAATATTGTTTTGCAAAAACTCTTGACCAAAATATAACTTGATGTATAATCACAACCTACCTCCTGCGGGTCGTTAGCTCAGTCGGTAGAGCAGCGGACTTTTAATCCGTTGGTCGGAAGTTCGAATCTTCCACGACCCACCAGTAAATTCAAGGTCCGCCATTCTTTTAAGATAGTTCAGAAAATTTAGAAACGATCATGCGGCACTGTTGGTATAAAAAGGTTTGATAATAACAAATCTTCAATCGTGATACCTTTAATACGCTCTGTATCAAACCTGTTCTTATTAATAACTTGGATTTCTTGGTTATCAAATAAAGCCTTTGTAATCCATAAAAAGTTCGAGGGGTTTTCGTGGCCAGATTTTACTTCTAACCACTTTTGTAAGTTGGGGATAACAAAATCTATTTCATGCGTGGTGTTTTGCCAAAAGTTCAAAATATCTAATTGTTGATTTGCTATGCAGCTTTGGCGCCAAATTTCTTGTGCAACTAACCATTCAAGAATGGTGCCAAATTCTTCTGCACTGAAATTTTTTAATTCTTGGATAGTGCGGGGTTTTTTTGGATGCATGCAAGTTGCAAAAAAAGTATTTATAAAATGATATTTACATTCCTTGCGAAAGATTGATATGTCTTTATCAGGATCATACGGATATGCAGGTAATACCAACATAAGATCAGCTAATATTTCAATATATCCTTTGGCTACAGTATTATTTGCCAAACCGCTTTCACGTGCTAATTTAGTTTGCCCAACCGGATTGGGAGCAAATTTAAACAAGGTTGCTAAGATTGCTATAAGATTAGCTCTACTGCGGCCGCTTAACGCAAATTCTCCAAATACCCAATCAGATACAGTATCGGTTATATATTCAGCAATTCTACCGTGCCGTGCCAAGGAGTTAATCCCAATTGCAGAACCACCTGATAATATATACGCATAAAGCGTATCAGCTCCGAATGTTTTGTAACATTTAGAATAAAATTCAGAGTATGCTATTGGCGTAAAGATATAATTAGTGCGATCTATGCGCCCCTTTCTACCTGGCAGTCGCTCTGATCCGCGACGCAAATCTAATGCTTTAGAACCAGTTGTTATTACCAATATATTGCGTAACTCACCAGCATCTACTAAACGCTTTAATGCTTTTTCCCAAGTAGGTATAGCAGTTATTTCATCAATAAAAATGCGCCTAATGCTGCGATCTTTAGGAAATAGCGCTTTAACGTTACGAATTTCTTCATATAATTGTTGATGATCCGCAATCCCATCACCATTGATATAAAATGCACTACCAGCCCCAAATTCTTCAATGGTAGCTTTGATATTTTGTTCCAGCCAGGTGCTTTTTCCATATTGCCGCGGGCCACGGATCATAAGGATACCAGGTTCTAATGGCAGGGCTTTCAAGCCAAAATTTTGCTCAAAAACGAAAGGCATGTCTGGAAGCTCTTCTAGATGTGGTAAAACTTCCGGGATATCGGTATTGCCAGCTAGTAGGTGTTTATTTATCTCTAACTTATTCATTTTATTAGGTTTTCCTTGATAAACGTTTGAAACGTTTGGGTTGTCAACGTTTCAAACGTTAGTATAGCCAATCCTGTAAACGTTGGCAATTATTAAAGTAGCTTGTAGAATATAGCTTTTATATTATGTCTATAACTTGTATTAACTTCCCTGTATTTTTATTGTATAATTTATTACTTTGGAAATATTAGTAAATTTAAGATGCCAGATAACATGATCGA
>JAGVLG010000081.1 GCA_020054325.1 Gammaproteobacteria bacterium | reverse complement strand
TCTTTTCTCCATGATTTGATAGATCTTTGGCTGATATTTTGTGAAATTCGTAATCTTTTACTTACGCTCAGACTAGAAAAACAGTGCAATTGCCCTGAACAATTGAACTTAAATTCAATCTATATACTCCAAAGAAGCATGAAGAAGAAGGGGGCGTGCCATGTCAGGAGTGATGACCGTACCAGAAGAGACCAGTGGAATTACACGAATCCACAACTTATATGGTTGTTTAATTAGGGCTTATTTTGAACCTTATGATTGGAACCGAATTAAAGTAGATCTTGGATTAGAAACGTTTAATGCTGGTGATCTTGCACTACAGCTTACGTTTGCTTTGATTAATGATGATGTGAAGAACTTGGTTAAATTGATTAAGTCGGTTGAGCGTTTCTACTATTCTGCCGCTAGTATTATGTTGTGTGTATCAAAGGATGATTTGAACAGCCTAGATAATCTAATCAATACTACAGGGCTTGATGATAAGCTAAAAACAGATCTTACAAAAGTGCGAGATGCGATAGTACTTGTTCAACAAGCTAAAGAGAGAGTCGCGGAGCGAGTGCCAAAGGTTTATTTAGTTGAGTACGGGTATTTAGGTGATGGAGAACACTTGGAGCCCAATCCGGATCCGGAAGGTGGGCTAAAAACTCCATTGCTCAGCCGAAAGCCGCTGCCTCCGCATCACCGGTAGTAGCCTAGAGTTAAATCAGTGTTCAGCGGTAACTGCTAATAAAATATAGGTCAGGCACTGAAAAATATTCAGTACTTGCTTAAGTTTTCTATAAAGTGTGCGATACATTTTGTAATAGTAAGCAATTTCTGTAGAGGGAATGGATCATGGTAAATTGGCAAGAAGGAGTATATAACTCTGATTATATTTTGCACCATAAGAGTATTGTTGGTCAGATCAAATATGAAAGCAAAAATGATCCAGCACGTTTGGATGAAATAAGTATTGAACGCCATGACAATGGTGATATGTGTATTCTATTTACTACCCATCCAGATGCTACCAATGATTCGAGACAAGGTAGTATTCATGCACGTTTAGCTTTTAATACATTGTTTCAAGCGTTGCAGGCATTAATTCAGCGTTCGCGATTAGAATATGTAACAACTAATTTAGAGGAAGTACATTGCTTACGTGGTCGCAAAGGCCAAGAGCGACAATTGATTCAAGCATTGATATTACTAGAAGAATATGATAATACTTTAGCTGAGATTTCAAAGAAATTACGTGATTATATTGCGCCAGAACGCGCTAGTTTAGAAGATCTAACTGATGAAATAATGTTGCAAAAACAACGTTTACATCTGTTAGAGCAAGTATTAGCAGAAGAAGCGAGTGGAACAAAAGCACGTAAGACAACAGCTCGTAGTGGTTTTAAACAAAAGGCACTGGCAAAACGACGTACAAAGACTGAGACACAGCGCCGCCGTCGTGCATAGGCACAAGGGATTTAAATGAGTGTTGGCAAACGGTTAAGGGATTTAACCAAAACTGAAAGTCCACTTTTAATTGCAGGTACCATAAATCCTATGTGTGCTTTATTAGCACAGCAAGCTGGGTTTAAAGCAATTTATCTTTCTGGTGCTGGAGTAGCAAATGCCGATTATGGTTTGCCAGATTTAGGTTTGACAAGTTTAGATAATGTTGTTACAGCTGCTTATAAAATTACACAAAAATCTGATTTACCGTTACTGGTTGATGGAGATACTGGTTGGGGTAGCGTTTTAAATATTAAACAAACGGTGCAACATTTAGTAGCTGCTGGTGCGGCAGGTGTGCATTTTGAAGACCAAACTTTCCCAAAACGTTGTGGACACCGTGATAAAAAGATTTTAACAACAACAGCGGTAATGCTAGATCGCATTAAGGCTGCAGTTGATGCGCGTCGTGATCCAGACTTTGTGATCATGGCACGTACCGATGCAGCAAGTGTTGAGGGTATAGATGCAGCAATAGCTAGAGCGCATGAATATGTAAGAGTAGGCGCGGATATGATTTTTGCTGAAGCAGTCACCTCTTTAGCAGACTATGCTAAGTTCACTGCTGCATTAGGTGCTACACCGGTGTTAGCCAATATTACTGAGTATGGTTTAACACCGCTATTTACAGCAACAGAGTTGCAGCATGCAGGCATCAAATTAGTGTTATACCCATTGTCAGCGTTTCGTGCGATGAATTTTGCCGCGCTGCATACATATAAGGAAATACTTAAAAATGGTACGCAAAGTAGCTGTTTAGCTCAAATGCAAACTAGGGAGCAGCTGTATTCCTTATTAGACTACTATACTTATGAAAAGCAGATAGAAACAACTAGGGATCCAAATGTTTGATTTCGTAAAGCGTGGTGGTTTAGCGGGAGTGGAAGCTGGTGAAACAGCTATTTGTAGCGTTGGTCATGAGGCTAATAACCTGACGTATCGTGGTTATACTATTCAAGATTTAGTAAAATTTGCGAGCTATGAAGAAGTTGCGTATTTATTAATATATGGCAAATTGCCAACAGCTAAAATTTTAAACGAATTTAAACAAGAGTTAATTAAATACCAATCCTTACCACCACAAATTTGTAATATTTTAGAGCAGCTGCCTGCCACAAGCTCGCCAATGGATGTTTTAAGAACGAGTTGTTCCGCATTAGGCAACATTCGTCCAGAAAGTGCTACAAATACTCAATACGCTATTGCTACAGCATTAATTCCTTTTTTAGTTTCGAGTTTATTTTATTGGCATTATTTTACTACTAGCGGTAAGAAAATTAACACTGTAACGCAACAATCAACAATTGCAGGGCATATTTTGGCATTATTGACGATGCAAACTCCAAATGAAACAATGCGCCAAGCTTTGAATGCTTCTTTAATTTTATATGCAGAACATGAATTTAATGCCTCAACATTTGCAGCAAGGGTATGTGTTGCAACTGGTGCAGATTTTTATGGACCAATTACTGCTGCAATTGCAACTTTGAGCGGACCATTGCATGGTGGAGCAAATGAGGAAGCAATGCATCTAATTGAAAAATATGCAACCCCAGCTGCTGCTATAGAAGGTGTTCGAGAAATGTTGCGTGAAAAAAAGTTAATTATGGGTTTTGGTCATAGAGTTTATAAAACTTCAGATCCGCGCACCGAGTTTATTAAAAAGATAGCGGCAGATGTTAATACAGAGCGCGGTAAAACCCTATATGCAGTTGCTAATGCTATCGAAACAGAAGTGTGGGATACCAAAAAATTATTTCCAAATTTAGATTTCTATAGTGCATTGGCTTATGATTATTTAGGTTTTCCAAAAGAAATGTTTACCCCATTATTTGTTTTTGCGCGGGTTGCAGGATGGTCGGCACATATAATTGAACAACGTGCTAATAATAAATTAATTCGTCCCAATGCAGCTTATATTGGACCTGGGGTGCAAAAATTTATTCCACTTGATGAACGTAAAGATTAAAGGATTAAGCAGTGCGTCAATATGATCAGTTGTTATATTTAATTGCCGAATACGCCCATGATTATCAAATTAATAACCCGGAAATTTTAGAACACGCTAAACTTTGCTTGCTAGATAGTTTGGCTTGTGCTGCGATGGCATTAGACGAGCCAAATTGCCGTAAATTATTAGGCCCTATAATCCCTGGCACCATAGTTCCGAAGGGCTCTAGGGTAATAGGCACAAATTACGTTTTAGATCCAATTCTAGCAACTTTTAATATTAGTACGTTGATTCGTTGGTTAGACTTTAATGACACATGGCTTGCAAAAGAGTGGGGGCATCCTTCAGATAATATTGGTGCGATACTTGCAGTTGCAGACTATATTGGACAGCATAAAACTATCACCATGTTTGATGTATTGGTAGCAATCATTAAAGCATATGAAATTCAAGGGATATTAGCTTTAGAAAATTCATTCAACGCAGTTGGTTTAGATCATGTCATTTTAGTTAAAATTGCAAGTGCAGCGGTTGCTACTGTATTGCTCGGTGGAACTATAGAGCAAACTATGAGTGCGGTTTCTAATGCTTGGATCGATGGCCACAGTTTAAGAACATATCGCCATGGCATGAATACTGGATCGCGTAAATCATGGGCGGCCGGTGATGCTGCAGCGCGCGGCGTGCGTTTAGCATGGTTAGCTAAAGGTGGCGAAGGTGGGTATCCGCATGCCCTAGATGCTAAGCAATGGGGTTTTCGTGATGTACTATGGCATGGCAAGACAATTAAATTAGGTATGCCTTTCGGGCATTATGTAATTGATAATATTTTATTTAAAGTACGATACCCGGCAGAGTTTCATGGTCAAACTGCAGTTGAAGCTGGAATTAAATTGCATCAACAGGTTAAAGATAAACTTGGGCAGATCGATCGGATCGAAGTAAGCACGCAGCTTTCAGCAATGCGTATTATTAATAAAACTGGAGCATTACGAAATTATGCGGATCGTGATCATTGCTTACAATATATGTTGGCGGTAAGTTTAATTTATGGGGATGTAACGGCAGCGTCATATACTGATGAATTTGCGAAAGATCCACGCATAGATGAATTGCGCACAAAAATGCAAATTATTGAAGATATAAATTATTCACGCGACTATTTAGCTCCAGAGAAGCGCGCGATTGGAAATGCAGTACAAGTTTATTTCAAGGATGGCACTTGCACTGCAAAAGTAGAAATACTGTATCCATTGGGGCATAAACTACGGCGTCCAGAAGCCTTACCATTTTTAAAAGAAAAGTACCAGAATGCAATTCAGCAAAATTTCTCAAGTGAGTCGTTCCACAAATTGTTGGCGTTGTGGGATATGACTGCGGTTGACTTAGCGAAAATTGCTGTACCACAGTTTATTGAAATGTGGCTCAATAAATAATAATTCTTAAATTTTCAGACATATTGACAATAGTCCGGAGTTTTATGGTAGACTCTCTTTCTCTATAATTATACATAGTTGGTGAGATGAATATGTTAAATAAAAAACTTGGCTTAGCAGCCGTAATTTTAAGTCTTAGTGTTTCTTCTGCATTTGCAACCCATGCTCCAAAAGATAAATGGTATGTTGGTGTAGATGTGCAAGGTAACAAAATGAACTTAGAAAGTTCTATGGAGCGCGTCCAGGTTAATGGAAGCAACCTTAAAAATAATCTAGCAGGGTTTTCACTACTTGGTGGTTACCGCTGGGATTGTTTAGGTGCTGAAGTTGGGGCAACCTACTTAACTAAAAAGGATTATAACGGAGTAGTTCGTTCTGGTAGCACTATTGTTAATTCAGCTAGCCTTTCGCAGAAGAACTATAACTTCTATGTAGATGGCGCATACTATTATCCGTTGTTACCACAATTAGATATTAAGGCTATACTTGGTCTTGGATATTTAACAACCAAGTTTTCGGGTAGTCCAATTGTAAATAATAATGGTACGATCACTGCTGGTAATGGCTCAGAAAGCTATCACAAGCTAGGTGTACGAGCTGGTGTTGGTTTACAATACTATATCTCTAATTGTGTTAGCGCGAACATTTCTTATAAATACCAAACTGGTAACAAGATTTATAAGAATATGAATACTTATGCATTAGGGGTTGCTTACCACTTCTAATTGTATTTAAGTGCATGAACCCTAGATTGAATTTTTCATCTAGGGTTTTTTATTTTTAAGTCTAGGCTTAGACTATAGATAATGTTACTCACTAGGCGCAAACTCGTGCTGTTTAGCGCGTTCTAGAAGCATTTTGGCATCTTGTAACATTGTGCGTTTGCCAAAAACTAGTTGCCAGCGTGAGCCGCCCAATTGGCGCCACAAAACTGCAGAGCGAATACCGGCTAATAAAATACTACGGATTTTATTGATTATATTAGGATTAGATAGGTAAGTATTTTCACCGCTTACATGGATCCTAAATTTAAATGTACTGATGGTGTCTGTATAAACACTAGCCAGATTGGCAATTACATTATCATGTGTTGCAGAAAAGTGATAAGCTTGGGTTTTAGCGCGTTCAACACCACGCTGAATAATATTCATCATATTGGATTTTTTAATTAACTGCCGTTCAAGATGTAGCATAGAAATAGTATAACGGGCAATTTCTTGATCTTTTGGTTGTTTGCCTTCGGTAAATAAGGTAATTAATGACTGTAACCCTGTAATTAAGTTTTTGGGGCTGCCGCCATAAACTGCTAAAGTGCTGGCTGGATCAGTTTCAAATATACTGTTAATGCAAGTCGTTAATTCATCCTGATTAATACTACCCTTACATGCCAATTGCTTTACTAAAGTAGCAGCTTGTATTACGCCTGCCAGAGCTAAAGTTCTATCTAAACGTTCATCTAAACTTTCCATATTTGCTCCTCGATTACACCGCCACCTAAGCAACGATCTTGATCATAAAATACGATGGATTGGCCTGGGGTTATAGCGCGTTGTGGCTCTAAGAATATAACTTTACAGGTATTGCTGTTATTGTCTAAGAAAACTTTGCAGTTTTGATCTGTTTGTCGGTAACGAATTTTAGCGCTACATTCAAAGTTAGTTGCTGGGGGATTACCGGTGATCCAGCTTAATTGCTGTGCATACAGGCCTGGCGCAAATAATAACGGGTTATTATGGCCTTGTACTACAATTAAATTGTTATTAGTTAAATCCTTTTTTGCAACAAACCAGGGTTCGTTAGCTGCGTGTTGCATGCCACCAATACCTAAGCCTTGACGTTGCCCTAGGGTATAATACATTAGGCCTTCATGCTTACCGATAACTTTACCTTGTTCATTAATAATGTTGCCAGGTTTTGCTGGTAAAAAATTTTGCAAGAATTCTTTGAATTTACGTTCACCAATGAAACAAATACCTGTGCTATCTTTTTTTGCTTGATTGCTAAAACCAGCACGTGCCGCAATCTGGCGTACTTCAGGTTTTGCTATGTTTGCTAGCGGAAATAGCGCTGCCTTTAATTGTATTTGCGATAAAGTATATAAAAAGTAACTTTGATCTTTATTTAAATCTTTGGCTTTTAATAATTCGAAATTATTTCCATTGACCTTATTCTTACCAACATAATGTCCAGTGGCAATTAGATCTGCTCCAAGTTGTTTGGCATGTTCTAAAAAAACCTTGAATTTAATTTCACGATTACAAAGTATGTCTGGATTTGGGGTACGTCCTGCCTCGTATTCCGTTAAGAAATTACTAAAAACGTTGTCCCAGTATTCGGCGGAGAAGTTAACGGTATGTAATTTAATACCGAGCTTATCACAAACACTGCGTGCATCAGCTATATCTTGGCTAGCACTACAGCCATTCGGATTGTCATCCGCTTCCCAATTCTTCATAAACAGGCCTTCAACTGCATAACCTTGCTCCAAAAGCAACAGAGCAGCCACTGAGGAATCGACCCCCCCCGACATGCCAACAATTACCTTTTTACTGGATGAATTCACAGTGTTTCCTGCTTCTATTTAATGCTTTTGGCTGATTATACCACTTATTGAACTAAGAATGAATTTCTGGAACTTATGCAGTAAAATCCTGCCAAAATATAAGGCTAACTATTTAAATGAAAGGAAAAGAATTTAATATGACACCGGCACCTAAAGCCCTAGTATTTATCCAAGACGAAAATCGAGCTGGGCTATATTTTATCGAGTCTGGGGCCGCTGACCCATCTACTGGGGTGCGTTCCGAAAGTAACATTGTGGCCGCCGATGGAGGGCAGGGGCTTAATTATTTATATTTGGGATCTGTATTTAATATACCCAATTTTCCTTATCATGTTATTTTTCTTAGGGAATTACGCGCTGATGGCGCGCAGCGCGATGTATGTATTCATGTGCCTAGGGTTAGTGATAACTTATTCCCGCCACCAGAAGGGTTATATCCTGTTTATGAGGTGAACCATTACAGTGCTGGATTTCCAATTTTAGCTGATGATGCTAAAATTGAATCTCTTGGAGATTGGGCACCGGTTTACCGGCAATGGTGCGAGCATTTGCATCAACAAAACACGCGACAATTTATGCCAGTGCTAGTGCAACCCGTCCCTGTCCCCGTACCAGTCTATGTGAGTGAACCTGAATTTGGACAACACGCACTAGCAGCAAATACACCGATGCCTTTATCGAGTTCTACAGAGATTGTTACAAAATTCCTGCAAACAGTACCAGATGTTGCTACTGCATTTGCCACAGCTGAACAAACTAAAGCTGCACCTACAACGCAAAAAGTAACAGTATCAGTAGCTGCAGCAGGTGCAAGTGCTGAAACAAATACTGCGGCTACACAACCGGTTAGTAAACTTAAATCTAAAACAAAACAAACAGCTACGCAAAGTGCTGCATACTTAGATACATCTTCCGATACTGCTACTAGGATTGCAGAAGCAGTAAGTGCTGCAGAATTTCTTGCGAGTGAATCCCTGGCGCAATTTGATAGTGCAGTACAATTCTTTGATCTTGAAGCTCCAGCAAATTTTATAAAAGAAGTCAGGAATATTTGCCTAAGAAATATCGAATTTGTGAAACTTTTAGAACCTAATATTGCTAATTCTGGCTTAGGTTTTGAAAAATTATTTGCGGTATTCACTACTCAAATTAATGATCTGTCAATCGACGAAGTCACGTTAAATATTTACCAAGCAATACTCAAGCGGTTTTTTGAGATGTTAGCTTCTAATACTGCATTTATAGAAAAAATTGATCCGCGTGGTTATGAATGGCTTAAAATTAAAACTTTTATGCAACAATTCACCGAGACTGAAGCTGCTTCAAAGACCTTGAAAAACAGAATAGATGGTTTTTGTGAAAAGCAAATAACTAGAACCAAAAAAATGCCTGTAATAGTTAAACCACAAGTTACAAAGGCGATTAAACCTACTGTAAAAGATGATGCAGTTGCTAATGCTGCAAGATTGCGGCAAATTGCTGCTGATAGAAGAAAAGCAAAGGAGGCTGCAAGACAGAGAGCCATTGCAACAAGAAAAGCCGCTGCAGCAAAAGAAACTGCTGATGCCCGTGCAGATGCAGCTGCTTTAAAGCGTGCAGCAACTGAAGCCAAAAGAACAGGTGCTACAAAGCATGTTGCAACTGCTCCGAAAAGTGAATTTGACGAATTAGCAGCAAAAATACAAGATGGCAAATTTGGAATTCGTGATTTACGTTCTCTTGAGGGGCTAAGTCGTAAAAAGCCACCACATGTAGTATTCACCCAGCAAGATGCTGCAGGTGAAACCTTGTTAATGAAATTGTTGCATAGCAATGTAACAGGGATAAATGCCGATACTTACAGTAAGTTAATAAAACTATTAATAGAGCAAGCTGGTGCTGAAATAATTGCTACTGATCTAACCGGGCAATCTGTGTTGCATCATTGGGCTAAGCGTGATATGTCGAAGGAGAGCGAATTGCACGGCGCCGTGTTTAGTCATCTCTATGCAGCATATGCTAAACATATACCAAGTGACGTAAAAGCGGGGCTTAACAGAGTTGAATATAAAATTCCAAAGGATTTTGTAACTGATGATACTGGGGCTACGTTTTTACACATACTATTTGCACAGAAGCAGAATCTTGTTATGCAAACTGCTGTATTTGCAGCGCTTTATCGTACACTAGATACCAGTGATAATACCAATGGTTTGGCAGGTAATATAATCGCACCGCTATTAATAGCTAAACAAGATGGTAGCAATATTTATAATATGCTTGAAAAGATGCTAATTGAAAGTTCTTTAATTGGAGATGCAAAAACTGAAGCAAAGTGTTTAGAAAGTTTACAAAGTATAGTTATATTAACTGCAAGATTGGGTATTAAGTTTGATGAGACTTTGACACAAACGAAAAGTAACCCGAACTCGAGTAAAAATGATTTTCTGGGATTTACTGATGATTTTATGGATTTCTTTGATTTTGAAAATCCAGACAATAATTTTGCAAGGTTATTGATAGAGGTTGATCAGGTTGACGCAGCTAAGTGCCAGAAAATACATGAGATATTAGAAAAAGTTCTTGAACTACGTACAAGGTTGCGTGTCGATAGAGTTTATAATAAGTTTGCTGTATTTTCTTATAATGATATTTTGGCAGTTTTGATGTCTGAGACAGATAATGAAATGGCTAATTTTTTAATACATAATTGGTTACTAGTTAATCAAGATGATAAAGAAATTTTAAGTAAGTTATTCAAAGATGCAATGGTATTTGTTCCGATGTATCTAAAATACGGTGCGCATTCATTTTATGATAATTTACCCGATCAAGCTGCCGCATTTCGATTATTGGATAGGATCACAAAGGCATGGGGAGCTGAGCAGCAGCCGGCATTGTGGAATAGCGCGACACTCAGGGGTGTAACTGCATATTTATATTCAAATGATCATGACCTAGACATGTACTCAGATTTCCTAACTAATTACCTCGCACCGATGGTTGACTTGCAGGTTGCATCTTATGATAATACAATTTTATTTGATTTTGCGATTGAGTTGCAAAATGTTTTTGAAGATATTATTAAAAATGGGGATAAGGCTAGAGATATACTTCTAGAGCGTATCAACCAAGTTCTTACAATTATTTTTGATAACAAAGCTTTAGATGTCGTTGAATCTGCTATTAATTCTAAAAATGCTGATGGAAAGTTATTTTACGAAATGTTTGCGAATCAGCAAATTGGCAGTGCAGTTCAGAAATTTGTTACCGATTATATAAGAAATAGGCGTTTGCAAGAAGGAGCGGCTTCTTCGCCTCGCAACACGGCATAGAGTATTCTTAATTTACAAAATGGGGGGCAGTATGCCTGGAGAAAAAATAACCAAAGCGCAGTTTTTAGAAGAGGTACGCCTCGCTCTTGCTGATGAGCTTAGTGCTGATGTGTCTCCGACGGGCGTGGTTACCTGGCTGCAATTAACTGCATTCAATGAATTTTTGAAACAAGTGCCACCTGCCGGTAATGGATCTGATGCATACAACAACCTCGTAAAAAAGTATTTCTATGAAGCATTTTTTCAGTTGGTATCATTGATAAACATTGTAACGAAACGTAACTCTACAGAACCCCTGGACTTAATGTTAGTACATGGAGCGTTGCTATATCTATTTATTTCAATTTTTGATTACGCGGCAAAGTTTCAACAGATCCTGATGGTTCACGATCCTTACATCACTGATTTATTGAAGCAATCTGCAGATATTTACGGTAAACTTCAAAAAGGCATAGATGCTTACTATAACAAGATAAAAGATAAACTACCAACTGCTGCGGCAAATCCCGCTGAAATTAAAACATTTGTGAAGCAACACTTATCAAAAATGAAAGCTAGTCTCAAACTCGAGGACTTATTAAAATCTACTTTAAATGATCAGTATGGATATAGTCATTACTGGTATATAAGTGGGTTCCAGATGGGACTTTATAAAACATCAGATAATTGCATAACCTACATTTGCGACAGACTGGAACTTGGAGTTCAAAGTGGCGCATATGCCAAGCAGGGTAAAGAGCAGGAAGCAAAGCGATTAATTCAAGACTTAAAGAAGCCACAAGAGGATATGTCCAATGCAGACAAGATCGAAGCTTACTTAGCATTCAAATTAGGGGATCAATGGGCTAAATATAGTGATATCATGAAAGATGCAGTTACCCATAGAATTATGTTCAACCCTTACACTACTTTTGAAGGCGTAACACATGATCTCACAAGCATTGAGTCGTTAATTGCGCATAATCCTGCGGATCCTAATTCTCTAGCTACGCTGGATCCAATGACTAAAACCGAGTTAGATGCTATGGTTAATAATATTGCCGTTAAAGGTTTGCTTGCTTACCTGGTTATGGCTGAAGATGGTGTAAAAATCAGTGACTATCCAGGTTTTTATGATCCTAACACCGGAGAGATCATTCTAAATCCTATAATCGAATATAAGATGGGAGCTGGTGTCCGCCGAGCAGGCGAAGTTGGTAAGGTGCGTAATCTTTTACTGGAGCAGCTATTAGAGGCTTTTCCTCCGGAAAAATTTATGCGTCAAGGTGCTGGCTCGACCAGACTCGGGCGTTAATGAATGGCAAATCGAATTTCGCCCGAAGTGGCCAGTGCACCAACGACCATGTAACAACAATCAGCAATGGAAATTTTATAAATGAACCCAGAACCAATTGAATCTCTTATCTACATGCAAACTGAAGATACAGGGGCTTTATTTTTTATGAAAGCTGGAGTAGCAGCTTCAGATTCTATAGCAGCTAGTGGATTGCTTCCTGCAGATGGTAAACAAGGTTTTAACTATCAGTACTTAGGAACAGTCTTTAATGTGCCAAATCTGCCGTGTAATATTATATTTTTTAGGGAGTTCCGTAGCGATGGTGCACAGCGCGATATCTGTATTCAAATTCCAAGAATTGGCGATGATATTTTATTTCCACCGCCTGAGGGGCTATATACAGTATATCTAGTAAATGACTATAACTACAATGCTGGAGTAAGAGTGTTACCGAGCGATAGTAAGATTGCTAAGCTTCCTGCAGAATGGGAGCCAGTATATCAACAATGGTGTCAGCATTTACAGCAATATAACACAACATATGTACCAGTATTTTTGCAGCATGTAGCTGTACCTGTACCCGTGACTGTACCGGTACCTGTACCAGTCCCTGTATATGTTCATCCCCCAGTATTGCTTTCGCAGCCTAATATAACTGTTGCTTCGGCGCCAGCCATAGAACCTCCGCCTGCAAAAGCAGTAGTGCCTATGTCTATAACAAAACCGGCGCCAGCGGCCTCTGTTGTTGCATCTTCAGCTACACCAGATACCGGTTCAAGCATCTCGGCCTTAGTTACGCATGCAACGGGAAGAAGTCTCCCTGAAACTAACAAAGTAACGGTACAGGTACAAAAGGCACTAACAACTAATGCTACACGTGGATCACGTACAACTACAGAAGGTTCACAATTGCCGATGGTCACCACGCTAAGTGCAACGCGCGTAACCGAAACCGAAATTAAAATTTCTAAATCTAGTGATGAGTTGATTCAAGCTGTAACTTTTTTTAACCCTAGCGATCCACAACGTTTTATACGTGAGTTGGTAGGCATTTGCATTAAAAACCCGCCGTTTGCAAAGCTTATCGCAGTTCATTTGAAAAGCTTTAATCTCAGTATTGAACAGCTATTTGCAGTATTTACCAATCCAATTAATGAGTTAGAGGTAAATGAGCTTACGGCAAATATTTATACGGCAATTATTACAAAGTTTTTTGAAATGAATGCTTCTAACCCGGATGCCTTAAATACTAAAGATCCACGTGATTATCCGTGGCTTGGCATTAAAACTAATTTATTAAGGTTAGTTTCTGCCGATGCAAACCTAAAAGCCAAGGTTGAGGGTTTTTGTCAAAGCCGAATCGACGCTGCAACAGTTATGCCTGCAAAAGAAAAACCCCTAGTAGCTGCTAAAGCCAGACCTCAGAACCTGGCTACCGCAATGCGAGCTATGCGTGCTGCTGCAGAAAGAGCTGCAGCTACTGCAACAAGTAGAGCTATTCAAGCACAAAGAGCAGCAGCTGCAAATAAAGCAGCCATAGCCAAAAGTCAAGCTGCTGCAAATAGAGCAGCTGCAGCAAAAGCCGATGCTGTTGCATTAGATGAAGCAGTCAAGGCAGCAGCTGCTAGCACGCCGAAAGCAAAACAAACTCCAAAAAGCGAATTTGACGAACTTTCAGAAAAAATAGAAAGTGGTAAATTTGGGTTACGTGATTTACAGGCACTGCAAAAGTTAAAAGCAGATAATAAATTATTCAAGCAGAAGGACGACAAAGGTGAAATCTTATTGATGAAACTATTGCGTTGCAAAAACAATCTAAGTGCCAAACATTACGGCGAACTGATAGACATGCTAATAACGAATGCTGGTGCTGAAATTGTAGCCAAGGATTTAGCAGGGCAATCGGTATTGCACCATTGGGCCAAAGCTGATATGTCTGGTCAATCTGAGATGTATAGTAGAATTTTCGAGAAACTTTATAATAAGTTTCATGAAAATTTACCGCAAAACATACAAGATTCTGTTAAAGCAATTGATTATGAACCTGTAATAGATTTTGTAACAGATAACAATGGGGCTACCTTTCTACATCTTTTAATCAATAAAAAAGACATTGTAATGCTTCAAAAAGTATTAGATGCTTTGTACAAGTGTCTTGAATCCGGTAATATCAATGAGAGTTTTCCCCGTAACATAATGGTTCCGCTGATAATAGCTAAGCATGACGGCAAGAACCTTTATAATATGCTCGAAAAGCAGTTTATAGATAGTAAATTAGATAATAAGCCACTAGATCAAAAAATTGTTGATGATTGTTTTTCTACAATCATAAATACTTACATTACAATAGGATATAAGTTTCAGAGTGTGTTACAAGATGCGAAACAAAATCCAGCACTTAAAGACAATTTCTGTGGCTTCACAGTTCATCTTATGGATGTCTTCGATTTCCAAAGCCAAGATAATAATTTTGAGGCTTTACTGAACATGGCGGATCCTAACAACCCCGCTAAAAATAAAAAGATATTAGAGATAATTAATACTCTTATAGGATTGCGTAATCGTGCACGTACAGATCTTGTTAATCCTAAATTCCCAATATATATGACAAATGATATTTTGGCGGTTTTAATGCACGCGCAGTATGATGCCGACTACGCCCAACGCTTATTAGAGAATTGGAAGTTAATTAATCCTAATGACGACAAGCTTATAGCTAGATTGTATACCAGTGCAACAACCTTTGTTCCGTTGCATCTTAGGTATGGGATACATGTTTTATACGACATTGCATCTGATGAAGAACGCGCATTTAAATTGTTGCAGATGATTATCGATGCATTTGGCAGCCATAAAGTTGAGATGTGGAATTACGCTGTGTGTATGGGTATAAAAACATATTTGTTTGGAGGCATTGACAATAGTACCTATTATTCCGATTTTTTATCGAATTATTTGTCAGGTAATATCGACTTGCAAATAGTGGCTACGGGTAAAACATTTCTATTCGGGTTGGTTGTGGAGTTAAAAGAGATATGCGAGCATCTAATTAAATTAAATGAGAACAATGTTTCCAGCTTGTCTGAAAGGCTCGGTACCTTCTTAAAAATCATTTTCGATAAGCAAAGGATAGATATAGTCGAGGCGGCAGTTAATACTAAAAATGCAGATGGAAAGTTATTTTATGAAGTATTTGCAAATCAACAACTTGGAGCTGCAGTTAAACAGTTTGTTAGTGAATATCTTGATAAGAGAAGATTAGACGAGGCTGGAGCGGCGGCCCCAGCAGCTTTACCTCGGAATACACCGTAAAGAAATCTGAATAGCTGAAGCTGCAGATTTGATCTGATCGATTAAAGTTCCTATGTTATACTTACATTGTAGCAGCCCATTAGAAATGTCCGGTTCTAGCCCGATAGAAATGTCCTATTTTATGAATGACATAGAGCGTTCAGGGAGGGACATTAACTATGGAGC
>JAGVLG010000041.1 GCA_020054325.1 Gammaproteobacteria bacterium | reverse complement strand
GCCGGAGTTTATAATGGTCATCCTAGTGATAATGCGGCAACATTAATTCCAATTATTGAGCCAGAAAAGAACTGGCCGAGCATTTCCACTACTAAAAGCACTCATGGACGTGGCGGCATGATTAGTAAGCTAAGTACCGCGCGCAAAGCTTCAAAACTTGGAATTACTACACATATTGCTGCGGTGCATACTCCTAATGTAATTATTGACCTGGTAAATAACCAAAAAATAGGCACTGTGATATTGCCAAGCAAACGACAATCGAATATTAAACGCTGGATTGCGTATAGCACCGAGCAAAAGGTTGGCGAGATTAGCATCAACCAAGGACTATATGAAATTTTGCAGCAGAATCGTAAAGTTATTAGTATACTACCTGTAGGAATTACAGCTTGTCGTGGCAATTTTAAAAAAGGCGATGTAGTAGAAATCTTTGCCCCGAATCAAACATCAATTGGCATAGGCTTAGCACGCTACGACTCAGATAGATTACAAAATCTTATCGGTCAAAAGAATAAAGCAGTTTTTATTCACTACGATCATTTACATATTTTTTAGGTACAATTCATGCAAACAATTTTAGACAATATAAAAAAAGTCAAGGAAGCTAGCTATGGCTTTGCCTTACTTGATGAAACAAAGCGTAATGCAATATTACATACTTTAGCACAAAAGTTACGCCACTCCCATGCTGCAATCCTCGCTGCAAATGCCAAGGATTTAACTAATATGGATCCCAGTAGTCCAATCTATGATCGCTTATTGTTAAATACTGATCGACTAAATGGTATAGCAACAGATATCGAAAATGTGATTAATTTAACCTCATCTATTAATAAACAATTAGAATCAACAAAAATGCCTAACGGTCTAGTAATAAACAAAGTTTGCGTACCACTTGGCGTGGTGGCAGTTATCTATGAATCCAGACCTAATGTTACCCTAGACGTTTTTGTACTGTGCTGTAAAACAAGCAATGCATGTATTTTAAAAGGTGGTAAAGAAGCGTTTAATACTAACGAGTGTTTGTTTAATCTTATTCAAGACACTTTAGCAGAGCATAATATCAATCCAAATGTCGCCTATCTAATGCCGCCCAATCGAGAGGACAGCACTATTCTGTTAAATGCTGTTGGTTTAGTAGATGTCTGTATTCCTAGAGGTGGTCAAGCATTAATAGATTATGTGCGCAACAATTCTAAAATACCGGTAATTGAGACAGGTGCAGGAATAGTACATGCCTATTTTGATAAAGATGGCGAAGTTAATATTGGTCGCGACATAATTAATAATTCTAAAACCAGACGGGTTAGTGTCTGCAATGCCTTAGATTGCTTATTGATTCATAAAGAACGTTTAAATGATTTACCAATCTTAGTGGATTTATTAAAAGAGCATAATGTCGTAATTTATGCAGATCCAGAAGCTTATGCTGCATTAGCCGGTAATTATCCAGCTAATTTATTATGCCATGCTGAAGCTGCAGACTTTGGTAAAGAGTTTTTAGACTACAAATTAGCAATTAAAACCGTTGCATCCATTGATGCAGCAATTGAACATATAATTGCATACTCTTCGCAGCATAGTGAAGCAATTATTACACAAAATTCCCAAACTGCTTCATATTTTACACAAAGAGTCGACGCCGCGGTAGTTTATGTTAATGCTTCAACTGCTTTTACCGATGGTGCGCAATTTGGTCTCGGGGCGGAAATTGGGATCAGCACTCAAAAGCTACACGCGCGGGGCCCAATGGCATTAGATGCTTTGACTAGCTATAAGTGGATAGTACAAGGTACCGGACAGATTAGGGGCAGTTAACATTTCTACTATGGCAGCAGACTTTAGAATTTAGCCATTAGTTATTCTAGGCATTGGGATATCTGCATTAGGATCGGGTTGCTGCTCTTTAAATTTGTCTAAGAATTTCAAAAACTCAGCAATATTCTTAAATTCCTGCAGGGCTAGTATAGGGCATTTACTTTTCGGATCTGAGCGATGTTCTATAAGGTGCTTCACATTCTTATTCTCTGAGTCCGCTTCATAAAAATTAAAGCGAAAATTTGGTACTTTGTCATCTCCTGCATTATAAAGAACCACTATTAATTTAGACTCATTATTGAGTTTTTCTAATGAAAATCCACATTCATAATCGCCGGTTTTAATGCTTGCAAAGGAGGATTCACTGTTTTTCTTAGCATTTAAAACATCTATGTGCTTAGTTCCACTTGCAACTAAATAATCGTCTAATGTAGTTACCGGCATTAATGAGGCTAAAGTTGCAGTTTCATCCCAACTAGTTATAATACGGGTCCATTGGTGATTTTGTTGATTATAAAACCGTATATTTGCGTTTACATCTGCATTAAAATTTATTCCTTCCATAGGCAGAGTAAAAACTGCCTGTTCGTAGCAGCTTTTAATATATCCAATAATGGTGTTTATTGGAATATTTGAGTTTGCATTAATCAATATTGAAGATTGCCCTCTCCAAAGAGTAACCCCAGTAATGAAGTCTATGTTTAAAGGAAAGCCTTGTATGCCCCTGGCCGAGAAATTATTATTAGTCTTTAGTAGAAAGTTGTTAAAAGCTCGTCTAAATGCTTGTGACTTTTTATTTTTAAAATCAATTTTATTGCCATGCTGATCGGTAATATCGAGCCATAAAGCTAAGACAAAATCTTGATCCGCAGGTTGTCTTAATGAGTCCTCTTCCAGTTCTAAATAATCTTGAGGTAGATTTTCCCTTGCCCCTACAACACCAACGTGTAACTGCACTTTATATTTCGGTGGATAAAATTGGTTATATAACCAGGTAAAAAATTTCATTATTTATCTCTTTTTAATTGAGTCTAGCATATTTTTTCTATAAAAACTTGATGTAAGAATAAACAAATCTGGCGCTTATTGCTACAATAATGTTACAATTTTTGTAAACAAACCTAGGATTGCTGTGTTTAATTAAGGATTTATTGATGACTATACAAGATCAAGCTGCCGCAATACGTACAGAATTTTATCGCGCCTCCCAAGCTCCATATGCTCATAAATTTAACTCCTTTAAAACTGCAATACGAAATGCAGATATAAGTATCAAGGCTAATCCTAAATTATTATTATGTAAGATAGATCGACAAGAATTATTTTTACATTTAAAAAATTTTATTAAGAATGAGTGTGACCTAATTAATGATACAGACATTAAATATCTTTTTTGGAATTGGCTTGTTGCAATTTATGAAATTGCACAAGCAGGGCCTTTGCCTCATATCGAAGGCCTTATAAGCCCAGAGGAAGTAAACAATTTCAACTTTCTCTACTTACCAAGGTTAGAGGTAAATTTTTTTATAAGTGTGATTTCATCTTTTTGTGTAAACAGAAATGAGTTTTTACGCGCCCTATCCTCCATTATTATAAACTCACACTATGAAAGCATTTTGAACCGCGAAGCAAGAAAATATTCCGCGCAACAACGTTCTAAAATGATTGAATTTATCAATATAATGCGGCTCGAATCCATTGTTACTGAAGCCACTGTAGCAAGATGGACTGAGATAGCGTACGGTGACCAAGGCGTAAATTATATTCGAGAGCATGGTGATATGGCCTTGGAATTTTTTCGCTCGCAAAATACATATAATGGTTTTAAGATTACATCTGCACAACTACTAAGGATTTATATAAGTAAATTCTTAGCAAATCCTTCCATTGATGAGGCCTTAGTAGCTCGTATCTATATTATGGGCTTCGATAAACATAGTAGCCTTGAAGAACAACAAGAGTTTGCACGAGAATTATGTGCCATGCTGCAAAATTTTTTTCTAACACCACATGCGGCCTCTAGTGCGTTAGAATTTATGTTGGCTGCAATATTTTTGGAACAAGCAAAGCTAGCCTGTGATAATCAATACATAAAGTTCGCTCTTAACCGCGCGAGTATAATTTTAAAGCGTCAAAATACTCCTGAAGATTTTCAATACCTATATACTGTAGCATTAGGTATCCTAGCAATAGTCCAGACAAATAAGGCACAAGTAGCAGATGTGTTAATAGAACCTTTACGAAACAAATACGCTTTAACAGATAAACAAGCAGAAGCTGCCAAACAATACATGCTAATTCATAATAATGTTACTTTAGGGGATTTATTATGTAATATCATGTTTCGCGCTGAATTAAGAAACACATCTGAAGCTAATGCCCGCCCTATTGCCAAACGAAATAGACCTGGATAACGTAAGTTATGTATCAATATTATTAATTTTAAGATCACGAATTTGCAAATTAGTCTTTCTGTCCCTACAATAATGACATTGTAATAGGCCTCACTATAAAGATAACAAATGAAGTACCAAAATATAGATATTCGTGACTTTGCAAATATTAATAATGATCATGAATTATCAGGCAATATGTACCAAGGTGCTTATGCGGATGATATAGCCAGGTACGTAATTTCTTTCATAAAGCGACTGCAACAGCCAGACTGTGAATTTCCAAAACTCCGGGCACAGGATCGTGCACTGTATTTAGAGGCTTTAACTTCGTATATACCAAGATTAAATGCTTCAATTGCTAGCTATAATAGAAATGCATTATTTAATCAAATTGATACCATTGCACTCGCAGTCAAACTTTTAAAACAAAACTACCTCTTATTACATGGCGGTTGGAGTGGCAATCTGTTTGGTGCAGGCCATTTTATCGCAATAGAGTTGAAATTTGTAAGCAACGGCTTATTAGTAATTTTGCACAATGATGGTAGCGGCACACAATACCACCAAAAAATCCATACTATCGATGGTGAATTCTATGCTAGTGCTAAAGTATTTTTAATCCCCTTAGATCTTAAAAATGACATAATCAAAGCTGAGTATTTAATACGTGAGCTAACTTTACCTTTAAGAGATAGCTGCTGCGGCTCTGAGCCATACTATAAGCACATTCAAGCAGTAATGCATTTTTTTGATGCCGAAGAACAAGATCCACGCCCCTACTGTAAAAAATTTTCAAAAGGCCAACGCAGTGGCACTTGTACTTGGAAATCATTAAGTGCTTATTTACAAAATACGTTTATTGAAAATACCGCAATAACCTACGATATTTTTAAAATTGAATTAAAATTTATGTCGATCTTAGACTTATATTTCACCTATTCAAATAAAACAGATACCCCTTCCCAATCCTTTAGACAACATTTTAATTTTGCTATTGAAAATTTAGCACGCATGCTGCTAAAACAAGCAAATGAAATAATTGAATTACCATTAGAACGCATAGAATATATGCATAGCACTATTCAAGGCATGCTAAAGGCAATCAATCTTAGTAATCCACCGCCAACTAAAATCGAATATGTTGCCAAACAAATAACTGCTGTGAAAGCCGCCCCACGGTATTATGTGGGATTAGACTTTAATTTAAACGCTAGTGATATAGTCAGTAGCACAATTCCCGATAAACCATTACAAATTAATCTATTGCATTTTAATAGTGAAATTTCTGGCAAACTGCAATGGTTGATTGATGAATTTGCACTCGCCTCTAATGAAAGAAACTATCTTGTTTGGCAGGTAGAAACCTTTATATTGAATATACCAGTACATTACTGGCAGCAACTCTGCAATACCAGCCAAAACCATAAATGCAAGATAATTCAGCAGCTAATTGAGCTCAATTTTCTATATACATATTACTACATGTTACCAAAACTACCGGTTAGCGTGGAGAGCCGTTTGGTACGTTATATATTTTCTGTATTATCTATAACTCTAATAACATCAATACTAGATATGAGTTTAAACTATGTTAGGGCTGAAATGGGTACGTATATTAATGTAACGTATCAACTCTACCAAGCAGCATTGTCGCAAAGAAACCGCCAGTTACAACTAGAATACAGCTTACATCTAACAAGGCTGCAACATATATATGCTTTTGAAGGCGCAGCTGATTGTAACAGCAGGATGATGTTCACTTTTTATTGTATGGGCTTGCCAAGTGAAGTAAGGCTAGCGCTGCGCTCTATAGATAATAGTTTCGAACTACAAGATTCTGACATGTTAGTACCTGGTAATAATACATTTGATACCCTAGTACTCTTTCAAAATGCTAGGGATGCGGCAGTAGCAACACACATATCTAACACCGATAATAATTTTGCCGCAGCGATGGCTAAAGGATTTGCTTCTTGCACAGATTGGCTATGTAATCGGACCCCATATTTTTCATTTTTGTCATTATTCACAAAAGGGCAAAATGGAACTGAAAAATCGATGTATGAGAATTCTTCGCAAGTCGCATATGAAAGCAGCATTTCTGCTGCACAATCAAACCTTAACGCACTTTGCATGGGGAATGATTTTGTAATTCCAATTAGTTTGCCAGAAAATGGAACCACAACCCCGGAGCCTCAATCTCACAAACCAAATATATCTAACGAAGCAAAGATCAATAATAAATATATTAATAAACTATATTTATTAAGACACTCTAAAAATCATGATGATAATTTATTGCATATGTGCATAGCCTTAGCAAGCATGCGTTGCAACGATAGCACAGTTGTCACTAGTGTTTATGATTTTTTAAGTCTACATCATTCCAAGTTGACATTGGCGCCAATCCAGGAAGCATTACAAAGTAGGCTGATATTTAGCAATGCGATTACTTGGCAATTAAAAAACCATCCATATGCATTACTACAGTTAACAACACTCCTACAAAAATTATTTCAGCATTACAACGATGACAGCGGTATGCGTCCCCAACTGCTTTTTATAATCAGAATTTGCTTATTGATACAACGCCATCTCCTTAGCATCAATAGTGATCCAATATTTACAGAGGAAGCTATGGCGGCAAAAGAACATCTATTACAACAAACAAATATAATTACTAATGAAATTCCAAATATGATTAGCAAACTAAAATCTAATACAATTTTGACCCCCATACAACACGATCGGATACTTATACTAAATCTATATAATATATTTAGGATCTGGAATGATTATAGTTATTACGGCGCGATTTCCATATATAATGTTGTAGAATTACTAACCGCCAACTGCAGGCGTTCCGAAAACAACCCTAATAACGTGTCTTTAATATATCGCGATCACTTGCTGGAATATTACTGTGGCCAGGCTATGTTTGAAATGGCTCATACATTAAAACAGTTATTTAATGATTACAATAAGGATGGAATTTTAAATAGAGTTTTCAGTGAGATAAGCCCCGACCCTGCAACTCAAAATTTAGTATGGCATGGCAGATTTCCTTTCTTTTATAGTAGTGATGCAAATGGTAAATACCAAATAAACCTATACGCGGGTATAGCATATATTGAACATAAACAAAATACACTACAACCCCTACCACCCAATATTTTTAACGATGATACTTTTAAATTTCTTTTCAACAAAGTATCCTTGAAGGGCTTGCTCAGTCCAAATCACAAGTTTGCTGAATTTAGTTTTGGTCAGAGATTATATCGCTATGTAAATGGCAACATACATATCCAGCTTATAGTGAATAATACGCCTTCGTGGTTTGTAATTTTAAAGAATGATTCTAGTTATCATTCGGTATTGCCGCATACTATGATTGATGCTAATCATATAATATGCATATGGTCTACACAATTCAAAATATTCTCCAATTGCGCCAACCCTAGTAATGAAGATATTTACACTGTGATCATAGATAGTACTACACATGAGCCTAAATATATTATGCAGGCAGGAAAAGTATTAGCGCTAAATATGTCAGATAATACAACCTATTCTGTATTGCAAAATTTTGTAGATCAAAGAGCTTTCTTTATCATCACCAAATCTAGTATATACCAATGTCTAACTCGCTTTGAACACCACGCTTTTATCGAATTATGGGCTGTAGTTGACAAAAAAAGCCAGGCAACAATTAGATATAGACTTATGCTCCCAAGGTATGGTTTTGAATTTGAGTTTTCTGCGCACGACCAAACGCAATTAATTTGGAGTAAAGACAAACGTTATAAACTAGATTTAACTTCACAAGAAATCATTGCTGGGTTTGATAATTTCTTAATGCTGGTACCATTAGCTGAATACTCCGATCTCCCTAGAAAAGTGCTTATACCGATACAAGATTTTATTTTATCTAGGTTATGTTCAATCAGCAGCCACAAGCACCACTCTGAAGCAGGATTTGAAATTTTACGACTTGACACTGCAAACGAAGCAAGGACACGTCTTAAGGTATCTTCTTGGGGTTTAAATGGGCAACGCAACAATTCTACAAATGAGAAGTATTTTGACACTAGAGTAAGGAACGCTGTTATTAATGAATACCAAGAGACCTACTCCAAAGATTTCCGACAACAAGAGCAATATAGCTGCATGAATATTGATCCGCAAGATAAAATTATAGTAACAAGTGCCCAAGACATTTTGCATCTGGCAACGATTTATTTTGCTTGCAATCAAGCTGAAAAAGCTTTTAGTTTACTGCAGCAATGTCAACCACTGCTAAGTGGTACAGCTTCTGAATTATCTAGAATTGCAAAAATTATTTCTGGACCATATTCCAAAGTCGCAATCTCTAGCAAGGAGAAAAACCTAGAAAATGCCGCATATCGGATGGGAGCAGTTTACATCGCAACCAGGATGAAGGCCCTCGCATTATTAGCGCACGCGATGAATAAGCATCCAAGTGACAATAATAATGAATCTATAAAGAATAAAAATTCTGTAACTCTATATTTTACAATTGCACAGACGTACTATAATACTAACAACAATGTCCCTGATACAATGCGTTTAACCTCGATTGATGAATTCTATATTCTACAATTTATAAATGAATGCGCTAGCAAATATAGCCTAGAGCTACCGCCAGAACTAACAGCAAGATATAAACAAGAAGCTTATCGTATTTGTGTTTACTTTAGTAATGCAATTCGAGACTTGCTGTCACACCAAAACACAGCCTTACTATTGAGGAAGGCTAATTACACATCGCTCATGCAGGAAATAGCCAATTTTGATTTAAAAGTTGTTACAAAGCACACGGCAATTGAAAAGGAAGAATTCATAGTTGTGCCAAAAGAATTTGAACGGCATACATGGCCGATCAAACCAAAATGTTTGGTTACTTGGGAACCAATGTATAGTTTTATGCTTTCAGATTACTATAATCTTGAAATAAATCTCTTGGCAAGAAAAATTCATGATTTTGTTAATTTATGGTGGCTTTTAAGCAAAAATAATCCAACATTGATTGATAATCTTAATACTAACATTAAAAGAGTGATGAAAATTATATCTGATCCTATGGCTGAGCATCTAAGTGCCAATATAGCTAAAGATTTAGCCATCGCACTACATTATGCTCTCATAGAGCGTAAGGTAGCAAGCTTGACCTTAAAAAGCAAGCGAGATCATTTTGATCCAATATATGATGATAAAGAATTAGGTAAGCAAATTAAAGATTTGCTAGAATCTAGTCAAACGCCTTTAACTCGGCTATATATTCAGGCTACAGTTGAGCGACAAGGTACTACTTTAATCCCAAATACAGTTTCAATACCTGAAGCTTTTCCAATAAGCCGATCCAACCTAGGCCTTAATACCACCTATGCCGACATTAGAGCTTGCATATTCGAAGTATTACATGAAATCGGAATAAAGGAGTTTATATTAGAATCGTATAGTTTACCAAAGCAAACTGTCGCAACAGCTAATTTATGCGTGTTTGATACAATTGGCGATAATGAGGCCTGCATAGCCAACATGATACATCAGGTAAAAGTTGAATACGAAAAAGGGCTTAACGTAAACCAAAGCAAACTTTTTCAAAATGCATTGTCTGAGCGTTACTTAAATAGCCATACGGTTATTGAGCAATTATCTGCCCGAATAAATGAACAACTCGAATGGAGTAATGAGCAATTAGAATATTTAACCACCAGAATTGACTTTTATGCAAATAAATTTAACTTAGATTGCACCAAAAAATTGCAGCATTTGGGTAAACATCGGCACCTTGCCACACTACATGAATTAATGCATATTTTTTTAAAGCAAAATTATCAGGAATACACTAATAAAACCAGCGCAGCTCATGAATATCTGGACGATATTCATCGGCACGTATTTCTATATTTATTAGCTAAAACTAAACAACAACACTTAAAACGAATAAATACTACTTTAAATAACCTTAGCAGCACTATCGCACCAGATATAAGAATTGATCTAATCCATGAATTGGGTTGTCTATTGCTTGCAACCCGCAGCTATAATCCAGCCAAAAACCCAGAATACTTAGTTTTTGAATGTATTAATAATAAACTTCTGCATGTGCCACAATTAGAATTTTTGAACATGTTATTACATAAAAAGGACGCAAGATATCCAGAAAAGGTAATCCAATTAATTATGGGTGGCGGTAAAACCAAGGTACTTTTGCCAAACATTGCCTATCGCAAGGCAGATGGCAGTAACTTAGTAATTGTAATTGTTTCGGAGGCAATGTATGAAACCAATTTGAATGATCTAAGCAAAGTCTCGCAGGAATCATTCCAACAAATCCCTGTCGGCTTTGTATTTGAACGTAACCATAATGCAGATACCAATAGCTTGAACGATATTTTGAATTTGTTAATGAATACAATAGTGCAACGTAACTACATTATTACAACCCCACAAAGCCTACAATCACTAGAGTTAAAGTATATTGAAATTCTGGCGCAACAAGACATTCAAAATGCTGAATGGCATAATAAGCTAAAAGCTTTAACTACAATTTTACGTATTTTGCGCTCTCAATCTGACGTCATTATCGATGAAGTAGATCAAAATCTCGATACCAAGTTAGAATTAAACTACAGCTTTGGTACCAAGACTAGTGTAGCAGCCACCTATCCGTTTATGGTCGCGGACACTATTGATTTGTACATGGCACTTAATACACAAATTAATTTAAAGGATTTGTTAGAAGGCACTACCAACTACCCGACCCAACAACAATTTCAGGAGTTAATGCAGAAATTATGCCAGCATTTATGCCACAATAGTACAAGTTTATTGTATAGAATAGTGCCTAGTTTGAGACCAACAGAATTAGATAGCATGCGCGATTATCTCTTATCAAAGTGCAGCATAAAACCACAACTAATCCACAGCTTAAACTTACTACAACAAGATCGCCTAGCCCTACTGAAAGAGCAACTTAGCTCCAGTTTGATAGCAACACTTTCTAAGAACCGCAATGAACATTATGGCCTGCCCAACACCGAGGTTCCCGGGATGAGACAAAGGATCGCAGTGCCATATTTAGGAGCGAATACCCCAAATATTAAATCGGAATTTGCCAATACCGTAGCATTATTTAATTATACCATTCAAAGCAACTGGGGCACTGTACCACCATTAACATTGTTCACTCTAGTGCTAGAAGATTTTATTTATAAATACAACGCATTTTTTAATCGTAGTATCCTAATTCAGTACAATTCAGAAAAAGTCAGCCAGCATCATGCCCTTTTTAAAAATATTACTGGCCTCGATATTCCATTATCTAGCATAAACCTGCAGGATAAACAGCAAATAAAGAATCTGTACGATCAATTTTGTAGCCAGCCCAATACACACCAATTGCATACTCTAACAATTCATTTACTGCAGCAGCATATATTGCCAGCTGTTACCATGCACCCTTCAAAACTATTTGCCAACCCACAAACCTTGTTATCACAGCTTTACACGGTACAAGGAATGTCAGGAACCATCCAAAATACAACCACCTTAATGCCAAGGTTAAAGCTTGAACAAAACTTTGGTAAGGGGACAGACGGGGTAACAGTTGATTTATTATTACGTAATACCGAATCAGTGCAACAATTATCGCACAAACTGAATATTTCTGATTTATTATTGACGCATGCAAGCTACACAGAAATCCATTCTTTAATTGATCTTGGCGCATATTGCAAGGAGTTTAGCAACTTAGAGGTGGCACAACAATTACATGAAGTATTCCATGGCACTGAAATTTTATACATCCTCTATTTTGATAATTATAATATTCTTTGTGCGCTGCCAACTACACCGCCATTGCGTACTACAAAGCCAATAGTGATCGGAACTAGCGATCAAGATGTAATCTCGCATATTTTAAGTTGCACGCCAAAACAAAGATTCACATTTTATGATCAATTACATATAACTGGTGCTGACATTGCACAACATGAAACCGCACATGCACTAGTTACTATTGGAACAAGCACTACGCGACGTGATTTATTACAAGCCATAATGCGTATGCGCCGACTAAATAACAAACAACGCTTACATTTTCTAATACCGCCCAACGTCGCAAGATTACGCTCAGATCTTAGCGAATGGTCTGTTGCTCATATCCTACAGTTCGCAATAATCAATGAAGCTGATTTATTAGCGCAACAAAACTACCGTGCGGCAATTCAAAAAGTTAAAAATGTTATCAGAAATTATGTTTTTGAAAAGATTTTGCTAGCTACAGATAGCAGCAATGCACTAAACATTTTCAACACTTTCAAGAATTCATTCATTCTGTTAATCAACCATAGTTTCCATGAAATGTATGGCGATTTAGCTCAACTGGCAAATACTGCAAAGCACTTACAAGAGTTTGGTACAATAACTCTGCTAAATTGCCGTAATAAATGCATTGAAGCAGGAATATTTAATGAAGCCGAACTATTACAACTTGCAGATGAAATCAATAAAATAATTAGAGCTGCAACCCCGCATTGTTATAGCACTACTTATACAAAACAGAATGATACTGACAGCACCATGATCCAAGAAATCCAAGTTGAAGTTGAGGTTCAAATTGAAAAACAAGCTGAAATTCGTGTTGAAATCCCACAAAACGCTGAAGCCTTTGAGGAGCACCTATGGGATGCTGCAACTGACACTGTAAATACATGGCTAAGTAGCATTTTGCCAAAATTAATATCCTTTGCTAAAGTTGCTAATGATTGCGATATAAAACCTACCTGGCAATTCGACAATAATCTTTTTTTTACAGATAATTTTGCACTCACATATCAAAGTCAGGCCAAAATTTTAGACCTAATGAAAACTACTTGTCATATTATGGTGCTCCAACGCAATAATAATGGCGGTTACCAAAACATCTATATAGTGCTTACGCCATCCGAAGCAGATTATTTTGCTAGTGTAATAAATTTTTATAAAGTTAATCCATCTCTAAAGCAAGATTGCGATTTATGGATCCAAACGCCATATGGCGCTATTTATAACGCTACTGTAACAGACCAGCCAGTAGTTTATGCACCTGCTGCGCATCAACGTGCCCTAGAACAGATATTTTTTATGAATGGCGATGTAGAGCTATTACTCAGCTCTTTACACAATCTGGGTAGTAACAGCTGGATTGCTACAGATACGCTTAGTAAATCGATATTTTTCAATCGCCATATAATGTTGAATCATCCTAACAAATGCAATCACTACCAAGAATTTGTAGCAGAACTCAACAAATATGCTGCAGTTGATACAAAGCCACCTCGGTATACCAGAGGAGTGCCATAGAATACAATATGCTTATAAAAAACTGCAATTATTGACTTTATATTATTACAAAGATAGAATCCTAGATGCATTATTAATCAATGGTTGTATAAAATGCCGCAAAATAAAAATTTCTATGAAATTCTTGATGTCGCTAGAGATGATACTGAACAGGACATAAGAAGATCCTACTATAGATTAGCGCTAAAATTTCATCCAGACAAGGTTGCTCCAAGTGAGCGCGATGAAGCTGCTGAAAAATTTATTGAAATCAATGACGCTTATGAAGTCTTGCGTGATAAGGCACGACGAGCTGCGTACGATATATCACTAAGGCCTCAAGGTACACAATACTCTGCACAAATGCCGGAATATGCTGCGCGCACAGAGCAATCCTCTGCAACGCCATCTACACAATATGAAGGTACACAATACTCTGCACAGATGCCGGAATATGCTCCTCGCACAGAGCAATCATCTGCAACTTCATACATCGATGATCTACTCAGACAAATTGCAACTGCGGTAATGCAGCGAGATGAAGCACTATTATCTCAATTATGTGATACATACCTAAGGACAAGGACTTATGTACTTCCAGGGCACAAGAGTACCTTAAATTGGTTATTGCGCTATTGTGCCGAAAACAAGCTCAACAATATGGCTATGGTGCTTATAAACGCTGGTGCCGATCCTAATCATTTTGCAGAACTGTTTAAATTTAGAAGACTTAATTCGTCATGCTATGATAATTTTGTTGTATTAGAATGTTATTTTGTAGATATGCTAGCTTTTTGGGATAATATCGAACTATTACAGCGTATTGGCACCGCAGCTATTAATTGGCAAATTTACAACGTAACCAATAGCACTCCGCATAATGCAGCGAATAGATTTATTAATTTGCATCAGATTCATTGGTCACCAACAGGTATAGAACCGAGATTTAGTGTTAATAATATACGTCCACGTACACTACATAATCAAGAGGGGTTTAATAGCGAGAATGAATATAAAGAAGCAATGGATCAATTGTTATCCGATTTTGCAATAAGATTAAAATGGTTAAATATTTTGTGTTATAGATTGGCTAAAGCTAATGACGTAACAACGCTGGAATTTTTATATAATAAGATGGTTTCTTATAACATTTGTAGTGAGTTAAACAGCAATACAATCGGATTTGATGCTTTTAGGAACCCAATATGGTATGGACCAGCTATATTTGTAGATGTGGATCCTATAAGTCGAATTTTCTATTCACGCACCTATGCTAAAAATACAATTAAACATTACCTAGATTTTGTTAATTCTCCAAATAGCACATATAACTGGATGCGATATAAAGTGCAATTATTTCTAGATAAACATCTTAATTTTCATTTGTCAGTTCTTGCCAATCGGCAATTTAAAATGGAAAAGTTAGCACAATTTTCTTCAGCAATAAACATTGACAACCAACGAGCAGTACAACAACTTATCGAATACTTAGATTTTTATTACATTTATCAGAATTGGATTTCTGTCGCGCTAATGTTAGGCGGGGCTGGAGTGCCTCTGTTAGGAACGGGGTTAGATCGATTAGTAAATCATAATGAAAATACTCCTGGCATTTATAGCATGATAGCAATTGGTGCATTGTTATCTATAGAAATTGCTATTGTTGCTGTATTGCAGGTAATAGCTATATTGTTTCGGGTGCTTTCTGCAGCTAATTTAGAAGTAAATGGTAATATTAATGACGTGTCCCTTCGCGCCCTACGTAGTTTATTATTATGCGATTTATATAATCCAATGCCTGAGCGTGCACAACAATTAAGCCGCAAGGAACAACCTGAAATTATATTTGCTTTTAATATGCGTTCAAAGCCGACACAAACAAGCTCTAGTTTGTGGAAACACACAATAGAATCTGGTTACAATATTTTTACATGCAACAGCCCAGTTGGTCCGGTAAACCAAATATCTATTAGTATGGTTACTTATAGAAACAATCACCGTACCATTGGTTTATGCATTAATGATCGCTCTACTATAGAGGAAATTAGACCAGTTTATGCAAGTCTGCGTGAAGATGGTGACGATGCAATTGAAGAAAGTCTTGATTTAATTGATTGTATAGCTATTTGCATAAGGGGCTGTGCAAGAACTTTAGGCTGTACCATTCGCCCACTGTCATCAACATTAATTCTTGAAAAACCAACTAAATATTTGCTCAGGCTTGGTTAGGGCAATCGCACTGCATTTACACGTTTCATGTAAGCGATTGCTCACAGGGCTTGGCTTGGGAATTTTGAGCATCCATGAGAATATCGAATAAATAT
>JAGVLG010000110.1 GCA_020054325.1 Gammaproteobacteria bacterium | reverse complement strand
GAGGATGCTCAACTAATTTATGAGGCGTTTAACATTGAAAGGGGGATTACTGTAGCTTGTTTGGAGGAGCCCATGTAGTGCGGGCGCTGAAGTCGGGAAGAAATAGCTTTTAAACAAGGCCTAACTGTAACCAGTTTTGACCTAGAAGATCCGGTTGATATACTGCGCCTTGAAAACCCTAAACTAGCTCTGGACGGCTTGAATGGCCTTATAATTATTGATGAAATTCAACTTCGCCCCAATCTATTCCCAATATTAAGAGTCCTCATCGATAAGAATAGCGAACAACAAAAGTATATAATTCTAGGCAGCGCGTCACGTGATCTTATTCAACAATCTAGCGAGTCCCTTGCAGGACGAATAGCATATATAGAAATAACGCCATTAAATAGCATAGAGACTGATGATCTAGAGAAACTATGGTTAGTTGGTGGTTACCCAAAATCGTATCTAATGCCGAATATGCCAGAAAGTGCAGAGTGGCGTAAAAATTATATTCGCACGTTTCTTGAGCGGGATATCCCTAGCTTAGGTATAAAGATAGAGCCCAATGCCTTGCGAAGATTTTGGATGATGCTAGCGCATTATCACGGCAATATATGTAACGTTTCTGAGTTGGCTCGTTCATTAAATGTAACTAGTCCAACGATAAAGCGTTATATTGATATTCTAGTTGGTACCTTCATGTTACGTGAATTAAAGCCATGGCATGAAAATATCTCAAAAAGACAGGTAAAACAAAGCAAAGTTTATTTTAGAGATAGTGGATTGTTGCATTCTATGCTAGGAATTTTATCAGTAGCAGAATTACAGACTAATCCAAAACTTGGTGGTTCTTGGGAAGGTTATGCATTAGAAGAAGTTATTCGTAGATTAGATCTCGATACTGAGGATTGCTATTTTTGGGCAACGCACCAGGGTGGTGAATTGGATTTGTTAGTATATAAAAATGATAAAAAATACGGGTTCGAATTTAAATACAGTGACGCCCCTACAATGACCAAATCCCTGTATTCAGCATTAGATTCCCTAGAATTAGAATCCGTAACTATCGTGTACCCAGGGGCAACGTCTTATCAATTGTCTGAACAAGTGAGCGTTAAAAATTTAAGGCACGTTACTATAGTCTAATTTATATACACATAGGCAGCGCCATTTAGATTTAGACAACTACAAATGAATCACATAAACTGCCCCTCTAAATATTTGCTCAAATCTAGAATTTTAATGTCCCCTGCCATCCTTTCAGTACGCAAATTATTAACTAATTGTATGGATGGTAAATTATATTTCTGATTAAAATATTTTAGACCTGGATGCAAATCTGAATTTGAATTTTTCACTTCAATTATTCTTTCAATCTTATCGTTATTTACGATTGCAAAATCAACTTCTATTTTTTCTTTAGTGCGTAGATAATGAAGCGTATAATTAGTGGCATGATAGTCATTTTGTGCGTATAAGCTCTTTAATAAGCTAACAGCGACAAAGTTTTCTAATTTACCCCCTGCATCAGAATTAACCAGCCCGTTATCAAAAAAATAAATTTTTGGTTCTTTGAGAATACTACGCGCTATATTATTACTATACGGAGTAACTATAAAAATAATATATAATGCCTGTAGAATATTGATATATTTTTTTACGGTGTGTGGTGATATTTGCACGTCCTCAGCAATACTCTTATATGATACTTGGCTGCCAACCTTGCTACGTAGCAATTCAAATACTAAGCGAAAAGCTTTTATATCATCAATTTCATCTATATCAAAAATATCGCTGCTTAACATGCTGTTAATATATTGTTGTCTCCAGCGCTCCGCTGCTAGATCCGAATCAGCTAAAAAAGGTTCAGGGAAACCACTTCTGGTGATCAAGATATTAGGATTTGATTTTATTCCTACTTGGCGTAACTCGCTTAAAGAAAAAGGCAGCAACCTATGCCTAAAATAACGACCTGCTAAGGAATCTCCAATTTGATCATACACATCAAGCCTAGCGCTTCCAGTAACTAAAATTCGCAAACCTTCTGGTTTAGTATCAAACATGCCTTTTAAATAATTTTTCCATTCTGGCATTTTATGCAGCTCATCAAGAATCAACAAGTCGAGATCAGGCAACCAGGATTGCTGTAACATAACCTGTTTATCAGGGAGAAAATCATAGTTTAGATAAAGAGTATTTTTGAATTTATGCCCGATTTCCTTGGCAAGCCAGGTTTTCCCAGTCTGCCGCGGGCCAACCAGCAAAACGATCTTTTTATTCAGATCCTGTAAAATATAGCTTTGTTGAATTCTTTCCATTAGCCTATTATGCATCGTAATACAAAAAAGTCAAGACTTTAATGCATTAGCGTGCAAAAAAGTCGGTGTGGATTTTACAGAAATTTTAATACAAAGGTTTGAATAAATCCCCTGTTTTGAGCTCCTGTGGCGCCAAAATAGTCCCTATGATAAGAAGCCAATTAACTAAGTATAAAGTTTGCTGAGGAGTGCAACCACACCTAAATTAAAGGTTGATTAAGTAATTAACCTGGGAGG
>JAGVLG010000114.1 GCA_020054325.1 Gammaproteobacteria bacterium | reverse complement strand
TCAAAGTTGTTGGCAAGAGATATTAAATGGCATTTCGAAGCTTTATGTTAAAGGCTTGGAGATAGACTGGAGTGGGTTTGACAAAGACTACATTAGGCAAAAGGTACAACTACCAACCTATCCGTTCCAAAGACAAAGATATTGGGCCAATAACATTGAGGTTGAAAATAATATATCAACCTTGCGCAGACTATTCTATAAAACAGAGTGGCATGCTTACAATGATGAAAAAAATAATAATATTAATAAAGATCTTAAATCAGCCTGGATTATTCTATCAAGTGAAAAGGTTTCAATAAACTTGCGAAAACTAATTGGAAATGATGAGCTTGTTCTAGATCTAAACATAGATGTAATTAGTGACGAAAACATATGGAATGAATTTAATAAAATTCTATCAGAAGAAATGATTGAGTATGCAAAAATTATTTATTTATCTCCTAGCGAAGATGTTGAAAATATTGACCTTGCGGATCTTATAAATGAAAATCACCTAAAAGTATTATACATTTTTAAAATGCTAAAGAAGTTTGATAACATAAAAACAAGAATTTATTTGGTTTCACAATGTTCTAAACGAATCACATTAGAGCAGGATAAAATTTCTTTAAATGATTGTACTTTATGGGGTTTGGGTAGAACTTTATCTCTGGAAAAGCCTAACTTACATTGTACAAATGTTGATTTAGATTTAATAGATGATAATAGTATAATCGAACAATTAAATCTTTTGGTAAATGAAATTAAATCAGATTCGGATATTGATCAGGTGGCTTTTAGGGGAAATACAAGATATGTTCCTAAGATTGTAAATGTTAACAATGAGGATTTTTATAATAAAGTTACTGTGCAAATAAAGTCAAAAGGAACATATTTAATATCTGGAGGTGCGGGGGGTATTGGGTTATCTATTGCTAGTAAACTCATTAAAAATGGTGCAAAAAATCTAATATTAATAGGTAGAAGCACAGCATCTGACGATCTTAAAAATAAAATTAATGTTTGGCAAAATGCGAACATAAATATTGAATATGTTCAAGCCGACGTTTCAAACTCGAATGAAATCTCGAAGTTGTTGAACGATTTAAGCAAAAGATCAGATATTAATGGTATTATACATGCTGCAGGAATGATGCATCAATCGAGTGTTTATGATGAAACTGAAAATGATTACTATAAAACTGTAGCTGCAAAAATTCTTGGTGCTATAAATTTAAATTCGGCAATTCAAAAATTAAATATAAAGCCTGACTTTATAGTCAATTGCTCTTCTATAAGCGCTATATTGGGAGCTACTAATCAAAGTACTTATGCGGCATCTAATTGCTTCTTAGATAGTTTTTCTGAGTATCAAAGATTAAAAGGGCTTAATTCAATTTCAATAGAGTGGGGTGTCTGGGGTCAAATTGGAATGGCTCTCAATGTAATTCGTGATAAATCGATGGCATCTATTGGTGTCAAGCCCATTGATCCGGAATTAGGTGTCGAAGCTTTTGAAAAGATAGTATCAAGTTATAAAAATTCTTTAATTATAGTTGCAGACATTAATTGGCATGAATACGTTGAAAATTTCGGTCATGAATACAACTCTAATATGTTTTCAATAATGCTTACAGCTAATGGAATTCAGCCTGAAGATGAGCCTAATAGTTTATTGTTAGAGCATTTAAGATTATCTAGTGTAACTGATAGGAAGCAAGTAGTTACAGAATTTTTGATAAGTAAATTACAAGAAATATTAAATATAAGAGATAAAAATGAGCTAGATATAAACACACCATTCATGTCTCTGGGTTTAGATTCATTACTATCGGTGGAATTTACAAGTAAGATTAGAAAGGAATTAGGTAGGTCATATACTAAAAAGCTCACAACGAACCAATTGTTTAGCTATTCTACAATAGATACATTAGGAGATTATTTGTTAACAATCATGGAGTTAGCTCCAGAACCTATAGTGTCTAACGAAAATGATGTGGGTGATAAACGGCATTTAGCCGATAAATATAGAAAACTATCTGCACGCGAATTGGCTGAACGGGCAAGAGCAATGTTAGAACATAATAAGAAGAGAAATCTATAATGGTTGATGATGTTGACGGTGATTTAGAAAATGCAGAAACTTATGGAATCGACATTCCAGAGCTTTTAGCTGCATTAGAAGAACGTAACCAAATTATTGATGATTTCAACAGCAAAATTAAAGAACCAATAGCAATAATAGGAATGGCTTGTAGGTTTCCTGGAGGCGCAAATAATTTAATAGATTTTTGGGATTTGTTGGCAAAAGGTACTGACTGTATAACTGAAATTCCCAAAGAAAGATTTGATATATCTAAATACTATGATGCAAACCCTGATGTGCCTTTAAAAATGTACGTAAAGGGTGGGGGCTTCATGGATTCTGTAGATAAATTCGATTGTAAATTCTTTTCGATTTCACCTAGGGAAGCTTTAGCACTAGATCCGCAACAAAGATTATTGCTTCAAATAAGTTATGAAGCACTGGAGCATGCTTGTATCTCATCGAGTGATCTATTAGACACAAAGACAGGTGTTTTTGTAGGCATGGCTGCTGGGGATTATCAAAACCTTTTGAATAATTCAGCTGATAGGCCAGAAATAGAATCACACATGTTAACAGGAATAGCTGCTAATGCCGCTGCAGGCAGAATCTCATATACCTTTGGGCTACAGGGCCCGGCAATTACAGTTGACACAGCATGCTCGTCATCTTTGGTATCAATCCATCTAGCGTGCGAAAGCTTAAGAAATGGTACCAGTGATTTAGCTTTAGCTTGCGGAGTAAATGTTATAGCTTCGCCAGAACCATATTTGCTTTTAAGTAGGATGCGTGCATTAGCTTTTGATTCACATTGCAAGACTTTCGATAAAGATGCTGATGGCTACGCTAGGGGTGAGGGGTGTGGGGTTGTAATTTTAAAGAGACTGTCAGATGCTAAAAGAGATCAAGACAATATTCTCGCATTAATTAGGGCATCTGTTGTCAATCAAGATGGTAAAAGTAATAGTTTTACCGCTCCTAATGGAGCAGTACAGGAAAAACTTTTGCGCCAAGCATTAACGAATGCTGACGTTCGGCCAGAAGAAATAAGTTACATAGAGACGCATGGTACAGGAACGGTACTAGGTGATCCGATTGAAATTCATGCATTGGGAAATGTATATAAGGAAGGAAGAAATACAAATAATCCATTGTTAATAGGAACTGTAAAAACTAATATTGGACATACAGAATCAGCAGCTGGTATTGCTGGTGTAATAAAAACTGTTTTAAGTATTCAGCATAAAAAAATACCACCACACTTAAATTTTAAAGAACTGAATCCAGGAATTATTTTAGATGATATACCAGCGAAAATTCCATTTGGTTTGCTTGAATGGAATCCGGAAGGTCACAAAAAAATAGCAGGCGTTAGCTCGTTTGGTATTTCTGGAACGAATGCTCATGTGATAATAGAAGAGTACATTGATGATCAAAAAAATAAATTTGACTCTAGAGAAAAGTTATTGGAGCTCCCCGCACACATATTATGCATTTCTGCTAAAACACTAAATGCAATTACTGAATTATCAAAAAAATATTTAAAATATTTGCAATCAAATTTGGAAGTAGATTTTGCAAACGTATGTTACAGCGCAAACACTGGTAGAGCTCACTATGAACATAAGTTAGTATTAATTGCCAAAGATATTAATCAAGCTAAGGATAAATTAGAGAAGTATTTAAAGCTGGGAGAGTCTGAGGGTATTATTCAGAGTAAAGGATCTTTCAAATATAACAAAATAGCCTTTTTGTTTACTGGCCAGGGTTCACAATATCCTTCAATGGCTAAAGAACTATTTGATATAAATAGTATATTTAGAGAAAGCTTACTTAAATGTGAATCGATATTAAAAGAAAATAAAATAATTGATAAACCTTTACTTTCGTTACTATGGGGTGAAGATAAGAATTATATAGACGAAACCAAATATACTCAGCCGTGCTTATTCTGTATAGAGTACTCTTTAAATCATATGTGGCAAAGTATCGGGATAAAGCCACAATTTTTAATGGGGCATAGTGTCGGAGAATATGTTGCTGCAACAGTTGCTGGTATTTTTAGTCTCGAAGACGGATTGTATATTGTATCTAAAAGAGCTGCCTTAATGCAATACCTTTCTCAAGAGGGTGGAATGGCTGCTATTGCTACAGCAAGAGATGAAGTAATTGAAGTATTAAAAGCTTATAGAAATGAAGTTTGTATTGCTGCAACAAATGGACCACTAAATACTGTTATTTCAGGGAAAAAGACTAAAGTGCTTGAGATCGTTGAAAATTTTAAGTCTAGAAATGTAAAGGCAAGCATGCTTAATGTTTCACATGCATTTCACTCCAACTTATTGGAGCCAATGCTTGATGTGTTCAAAGAAGAATTATTAAATGTAAAATTTCATGCTCCAAATATTCCTATAGTTTCTAACCTAACAGGTGAGGTGGTTGATGCAAACAGCATCACACAAATAAACTATTGGATTAGACATACAAGAGAGTCTGTTAATTTTTTTGATGGGGTTAAAACATTACTTAATCAAGGGGTAAACATCTTTGTAGAAATTGGCCCCCAACCGATATTACTGGGCATGGTACAAGATTGCATTTTTAAAAAAAATTATGAAATTGTTTGTTTACCTTCGATTCGTAAAGATACAGGGAATTGGGAGGAATTTTTGCATAGCGTGGGTATTGCGTACTTGGCAGGATTAAAAATTAACTGGAAGGTAATCGAGGATAAATATGATCTAAGAAAAATTCCTTTGCCAACATATCCTTTCGAAGAGCAAAGTTTTTGGGTAGAGCCAAATTATAGTGGTACAGGATATTCTAATAACAGTGACATTTTAGTTGGCTCACAAATTAATATACCAGACAACAATGAGATTATATATGATACAACATACAATATTAAAACTATACCATTAATTTCAGATCATAGAATTTATAAAACGATTGTTATTCCAGCAGCGATGCATATTTCACGGATGCTAAATTATGTTGTTAAAATTCAAAATAAAAAGTGTTGCGAATTGCAAAATCTTGCGTTCGATAAAGCAATCGTATTGGCAGATGATCAATCACAAAAAGTTGATCTTGTTATTAAGCAAGAAAATGAAAATTTTTATAACTTCAAAATCTACAGTTGTCTGCAAAATACTAATGAAATAGATTTTAATGATTCTGAAAAAAAATGGAGTCTTAATGCCTCTGGTGGTTTGCTTTTAAATTTTGAATGCAGTGAAGAAAATAATGAATTGGATAAACTAAAAGAAACATGTAACCTTCAAATTGATACAAATGAATATTTTCATAATTTGGTTAAAAATAGATACAATTATGGTGAAGGGTTTGTATGGATAGAAAAAATTTGGCGCAATATTGATGGTACTGAAGCTCTAAGTATGATGCGTTTGCCAAGTGGCTTAGAAGTTAAAAGTTATGTACTTCCCCCAGGGTTAATTGATTGCTGTTTTCAAGCTATATCTGCTTGCGTTGATAAAGGAATTAGTGATAAAGATATTGCATATATACCTCTAAGCATTGAAAGTTTCAAATTTTTTAGGGTACCAGAAGGTAGATTGTGGAGTCATGTTATTTTAGATAATATGAAAAATAAGGATGATCGACTAATTTCTGGAAATATGGAGTTGTTTGATGAAGTAGGTTTAAAGGTTGCAGAGATAAAAAATTGTGTTTGCATACAAATCTCTCAACAATCTTTAGAAAAGTTTATTATTAATGAAAATTTTCTATATCAAACTAAGTGGCAGATTACAAAAATAGCGAAACCTAATAAAACTCAAGATAAAAATAAGACATTATTATTATTTGCCCCAAATGCTCAATTTCAAGAACTAACTTCTAATATATTAACAGGTATATCGAATGAAAATGTAAATATAATAACTATTAATTATGGAAGCTCGTTTTCTCAAATATCGGATAACAAATTTATTATTAACGGCACAGTACAAGATGAATTTGACTTGCTTTTAGATAAAGTTATGCATCTAAGGCAAATTGATATGATAGTATATTTGTGGTCATTAGATGCGAATGTAAATCAACAAAATAATTCAGACTTGTTTATTAAGAATCAGGAATTTTTCTATCAGTCAGCACTAAATTTATTGAAAAAGCTTACAAGTAAAGCCAGTAAAATTTTTGATTCCACAATTTATATATTAGTTACTTTAAACGCACAAGCAATTAACAGTCCAGCTCGTGATAAGTTTCTATCAGACCAATCAACGCTTTTCGGCCTATTTAAAGCTTTTAATTTAGAGTCTGAAAATAAAGCCATTAACATAGACATTGAAAAAGACACTAAAAGTGAAGATTTAATTAATATTATCTTACAACAGAATCATTATGAGGGGCAATATGTTTTATCTAATGACGATTGTTTGGTGCCGCGTTTGGAGCATTTAAATTTAGATAATGCAACTGACAATAAAACTTTAGAGATTGTTAAAGAATCATTATATATGATTACCGGAGGGCTTGGGGGGTTAGGATTAGTAGTGGCTGAGTGGTTGATAAGCGTAGGAGCTACAAAGCTGCTTCTGATTTCAAGGAGAGAACCACAAGCAACTATCAAAGATCATATTCAAAAATACGCAGAGTTAGGTATAGAAGTTGAAATCGTAAATATTGATGTTTCGTCAGCAGACGAAGTTGCTAATTTATTTTATGAGCATGATCTTAAAAATAGTCTTAAGGGGGTAATTCATGCTGCAGGTATTATTGACGATGGATTAATAGCGGATCAAGATTTTAAAAGATATCTTAATGTACTTTCACCTAAGGCACTTGGATTGTTAAATATATTAACACAAATAGATAAGTATCATATTGAACTAGATTTTTTAATATCTTTTTCAGCAGCAGCTTCTCTATTAGGGAATATCGGCCAAAGTAATTATGCCGCCGCTAATTCATTTTTAGATAATTATACGTTTTATTTAAAGTCAATAAATGTTAATGCACTAAGTATAAACTGGGGTCCATGGGCGGATAAAGGGATGGCTGCCAAAATGGATACCGTCACTAGAGAACAATTCAAATCTAAAGGGATCAACTTAATACCAATTAATATTGGGATAGATGTGTTTTCAAAGTTGCTTTCTAACGCTAATACACTTGGAGAAGTGGCAGTACTTGATATTAATTGGGAACATTTTGCAAATCAACTTGGAAATAAAACTCCATCTATATTACAAAATTTGGTTAAAAGTTCTTTTAGAAACATACCGCATAAAACACAAGCTAATGATAATCAATTTATTCAAACGTTTGCACAATCTTCGCAGAGTGAAAGATTTGAGTATTTAGCGAGTTATCTTGAAAAACAAATTAAACAACAATTACATATGAAAAGCTCAGAAAAAATTGATAGGAAGGCTGGTCTCGCTTCTATTGGTATGGATTCATTAATGGCCGTAGAGTTAAGAAATATAATAAGTAATTCACTGGGCTCATCATTTGCTAAAGCATTACCTGCAACTTTAATGTTTAATTACCCAACAATTGAAGCCCTTACGAATTACTTGCTTACAGATGTTTTAAAATTAGAAGTGAATAAACAAACTAAAAGCCCAATTACTCGTCATAAGAGTAAAGATGAGCCGATAGCTATAATAGGCATGAGTTGTAGGTTTCCAGGTGGTGCTAACACGCTTCATGATTATTGGAAGATCTTATCTGAAGGAATTGATACCATTCAGGAAATACCACAATCGAGATTTGATGTAAATGACTATTATGATCCTGATCCTGACAAACCAGAAAAAATGTATCCTCGAGGTGGCGCATTTATAAATTGTGTTGATGAATTTGATGCTGGATTTTTTGGAATCGTTCCAACAGAGGCACTTTCATTAGATCCACAACAAAGATTGTTGCTTGAATTAACATGGGAAGCTTTAGAACATGCATACATTGATCCGGAAAAGCTGTATGGCAGTAATACAGCAGTTTATGTAGGTGTAATGTTTGATGATTATGTGCAATTACTAATGCAGTCACCCCTAAGAGACAAGCTAGAGTCATATTTTGTTTCTGGGAATGGGAAAAGTAATTTAGCAGGAAGAATTTCCTATACGTATGGCTTTCAAGGCCCAACAATGAGTGTTGATACAGCCTGTTCATCATCGTTAGTAAGCTTAAACCTTGCATGTCAAGCTTTGAAGGATGGTTCAACCGATCTAGCATTAGCTGCTGGAGTTAATATCATTGCTCAACCTGATATCTACATTATGCTAAGTAGGGTAAGAGGGCTTGCCGTTGATTCGCATTGTAAAACCTTTGATAAAAATGCTGACGGTTATGCTAGAGGAGAAGGAGCTGGTGTAGTTGTATTAAAGCGCTTATCAGATGCAAAAAGAGATGGTGATAATATTTTGGCAATAGTGCGTGCATCCGTCGTAAACCATGATGGCAGGAGTAGTTCGCTTACAGCTCCTAATGGAATTGCCCAGGAAAGACTATTGCGAGAGGCAATTTTACAATCAGGTATTAACGCATCAGATGTAAGTTATATAGAGGCTCATGGAACCGGAACTCCATTAGGTGATCCTATTGAAGTAAATAGTTTGGAAAAAGTATTTTCCGAAAATAGATCCAAGCCACTGTATATAGGTTCAGTAAAAACTAATATTGAACATACAGAAAGCGCTGCAGGAGTTGCTGGAATAATTAAAATAGTACTAGCTATGCAACATAGAAAAATTCCACCGCATCTAAACTTCCATGAATTGAATCCAGAAATCAATTTAGATCAGATTCCAGCTAAAATACCGTTGGAACTGATTGATTGGGAGCCGATAAATAGTACGAGAATAGCTGGCATTAGTTCATTTGGTATGTCTGGAACAAATGCACATGTAATTCTAGAAGAAGTCGTATTGAATAATTATAATGAGATATCTAAAGAGCAAGTAAAAGAATTAAATAAAGTACCTGTGAATATTTTGCTACTATCTGCAAAGAATAATTCAAGTTTAAATGAAATGATTAAGAGGTACTTATATTTTATTGACTCTCAAGACCTTTCAAATGAAATATATTCAACAAAATTGTTGTATAGCATTTGCTATGATGTTGCTCTATTTAGAACTAAATTTGATAACAGGTTAGCACTAATTGCAAAAGATATATTTGAATTACAACAAAAATTAAGAACAGCTCTGGAAGAAAAAGATGCAGATGGAATTTTTACTGGTAATGCAACAGGTAGTGATGCTCAAAAAATAGCATTTATGTTTACAGGACAGGGTTCGCAATATGCTGGCATGGGTAGGGAACTTTATCTTACAAGTACAAAATTCATAGCAGCTTTAGATGAATGCGCAGATATACTTAAATCTGAACAATATATAGACAAAGATCTACAATCTCTTATCTGGGGAGAAGATAGTAAGTTATTAGATAATACCAAATATACGCAGCCATGTCTGTTTGCGTTTGAATATGCTTTATATAGACTTTGGGAGTCATTTGGTATTAAAGCAGACTATTTAATTGGGCATAGCCTTGGGGAGTATGTTGCTGCTTGTGTTGCTAGTGTTTTTGACTTAAAAGAAGCATTGAAGCTTGTTACAAAGAGAGCCGCATTAATGCAGTCGTTACCTCTTAATGGAAGTATGGCCGTAATTTTAACGGATATTAATTCTGTTAAAAGAATTGTTGATTCATATAATGTAATAGATGCAAAAATTTCAATAGCGGCGATGAATAGTAAGAATGAAGTGGTTATTAGTGGTGATAAAGATGTTGTCGAAAAAATTATTAAGCATTGTGGCGATAATGATATAAGGACCAAAAAACTTCATGTGTCACATGCTTTTCATTCTCAATTGATAGACCAAATGCTTCCTGAATTTGAAGATGTTTTACGAACTGTGAAAATTTCAAATCCAAATATTATTATGATTTCGAATTTAACAGGGAATAAAATAGATTATAATGGTGAAACTGTTGATGCTGATGGCAAAGTATATAAAATCACTAATATTGAATATTGGTTACATCATACGCGCAATACGGTTTTATTTGAAAATGGCATAAAATCATTGCTATCTCAAGATATTAACTGTTTAATTGAGATGGGGCCTCATCCAATATTGTTTTCTAATGTCAATGAAATAATTGAGAATGATTTATGCCAGCAAGAAATTTTAATACTGCCAAGTTTAAAGCGACATGTTGATGAATGGTCGGTATTGCTTTCTTCAATTGCAGAGTTATATGCTAAAGGATTTAATATTAAATGGACTGGGCTCTATGACAAAACATATCCCCCTTTAAAAATACAATTACCGAATTATCCGTTTCAAAAAGAAAAATATTGGGTTACAAGAGGAGAAACTAAATCTCACGACGCATTAGAACAATATTTTTATGATATCATCTGGAAAAGAGAACCAATAGAACATACTGAAGTTGATTCTACAAGTTGTGCATTTGTAGTTCTACAGCAACTTGATAATGAGAGGATATTTCATAAGTTTAATGATGAAAACATTGTCTACATGAACACTGAAGAAATCACAAAGCATGATTATTTGTTGAGCACGTTAGAGTTATTAATTAACAACAAAAAAGTATCAAGAATAAATATAATATTTGTTTGTAATGCTAGAAATGAGCTGCAAATATCTAGTGTTTTGGATGAGCAGAGGAAAGTTTATATGACAGCTATTATGTTAAGTAAATTATTGATTATTAATTATAGTAATAAAAATGTTAGGTTGTACTTTGTTACGTATAATGCATTAGTTGTTGATGGAAAAGAAAAAGATTTAGATCCTCATCAAGCGGTTTTATGGGGTTTGGCAAGAACTATTTCTCTTGAGGCGCCCTCTCTAGGCTGCACTAACATTGATTTAGATCGCTTCAATGAAGACGTTGATAATCAGATATCTGAAATGTTATATGAGATTAAATATGATTATAAGTCAGACCAAGTGGCATATCGTAGTAAAACAAGATATGTTCGTCGCTTAGAACGGATTAATCCAGATTACTTTTCTAAAGAGCGAATGCATAATTTTAATAAAGAAGATACGTATTTAATTACTGGAGGATTAGGTGGGATTGGTTGGGCCATAACAGAAAAATTAATAAGTAATGGTTTTAAAAAGCTAATATTACTGTCTAGGAAGGAACCTTCAGATTATTTAAAGCGCAAAATTGTTGATTACATGAATCAAGGAATAAGTATACGAACTGTTCAAGCTGATGTTGGAGATTTGCGTGAATTAGAGCAAGCATTTATAAGTTTTAAAGAGCAAGGCATTATATTTAATGGTGTTATACATGCTGCTGGAGCTTATGAACATTGCTCAGTGATTAATCAAACGTGGGATAACTATTTAATTTCTATTAAGTCAAAGATTTTAGGCTCAATATACCTGGATGATTTAATTAGGAAATATAGTATTAAACTTAAAATTTTTATGAACTTTTCGTCATTAAGTTCTATTTTAGGTAACATAAATCTAAATAGCTATGCAGCAGCAAATAGTTTTTTAGACAGCTTTACTGAATATCAAAGAAGGCATGGAGTAAATAGTATTGTTGTGAATTGGGGAGCGTGGGGTGGAATTGGAATGGCAGCTGAATCTATAGAAAAATATTCCAAAAATTCTACAAATATAAAATTCATGAGTCCCGAAGACGGGCTACATGCTTTTGACAGAATTATGTATAATTTTAAAAGTGTACAAGTTGCTGTAATGAACATGGATTGGCAAAAATATATTGAAATATTTGCCAATGAATATAATCAGTCATTTTTTTGCGATATACAATTAATAAACAATACAAATGATAATGCAGCAATCGACACAGAAACCACACTGATGAGCACATTAAAATCCGCAATTTCAAGTGAAAGAAAAAAAATTATAATTGATTTTCTTAGAATAGAGTTGAGTAAAATTTTGGGTAAAGCAGATGATTCAATTAATATAACTACACCATTTATGAGCCTGGGGATGGATTCTTTAAGATCAGTTGAATTTATGACAAATGTTAGGAAAAAGGTAGGCGTTCAATATTACAAACAAATAACCACAAATCAATTATTTAATTATCCATGTATTGAAGACTTAGCTACTTTTATTGTAGGTATCATATTTAAAAATGAATCACAGGTGGTTGATATAAATGACAAGAGCGATGATATAAATAATGACACTTACATAAGTGAAAAAATAGAATCTATGAAGACAATGTCTGATGATCAAATATCTACGGAATATCAAAAATTAATTGAACGTAGTAAGGGGGTTCTCAATGACGAATGAATCTAGCTCTACTCCTGATATCCGTACCTTAATGGCACTGGTGGAGAGCCTTACTAATAAACTTGATGAGTATAAAAGAAAACTTAAAGAGCCAATTGCCATAATTGGGATGGCTTGTAGATTCCCTGGCGCATCTGACATAGATAAATATTGGCAGTTATTAGAACATAGCAAAGACGCAATTAAAGACATTCCTAAAGATAGATTTGATATTAGCAAATATTACGATCCCGATCCTGATGTCCCATTTAAGATGTATGCAAAGGGCGGAGGATTCTTAGATAATATCGATAAGTTCGATTGTCAATTTTTTGGAATTTCACCACGCGAAGCCATTGCTATGGATCCACAACACCGCATGTTATTAGAGGTATCTTGGGAAGCTTTTGAGAATGCTTGTATAACAAAGGCTTCTTTGATTGGCTCTAAAACCGGCGTATATGTTGGTATGGCAACAGGTGATTATCAGTCATTATTAAGTAATTCTACAACTAGAGCTGAAGTGGAATCACATATTGTAACTGGTATTCCGACTAATGCTGCTTCTGGCAGGCTATCTTATACATATGGCTTGCAGGGTCCAAGTATGACAATTGATACTGCTTGTTCATCTTCTTTAGTTGCTATTCATTTAGCATGTGAAGAATTAAGGAACAATTCGTGTGATTTGGCATTGGCTTGTGGTGTAAATATTATTGCGTCTCCAGAACCGTATATATATTTAAGCAGAATAAGAGCACTGGCATTTGATTCACATTGTAAAACCTTTGATAAGGATGCAGATGGATATGCTAGAGGAGAAGGATGTGGAGTATTAATCCTTAAGAGACTATCAGATGCTGAGAGATGTAATGATCAAATTCTCGCCGTAATAAGAGGCTCTTCAATTAACCAGGATGGGAAAAGTAATAGTTTTACTGCACCCAATGGTAAGATGCAAGAAAAGCTGATTAAACAAGCGTTATCAAATGCTGGTGTTAAACCAAGTGAAATTAGTTATATAGAAGCTCATGGTACAGGAACTCCTTTAGGCGATCCAATAGAAGTACAAGCATTGGGGAATGTTTTAAAAGAAGGTCGCGAATCGACTAATGTTTTAACTATAAGTACAGTCAAAACAAACATTGGACATACAGAATCTGCTGCTGGAGTTGCTGGTGTGATTAAGGTTATTCTTTCGATGTTACACAAAAAAATACCAGGACATTTAAATTTACACAATTTGAATCCTGCTATAAACCTTGAAGAAATACCTGCCCGTATTCCGCACAAAACGATCGACTGGAGTACTACAAATAGTCGAAGAGTTGCTGGCGTTAGTTCATTTGGGATATCAGGAACTAATGCACATATTATATTGGAAGAATATACTGTAAATAGAAAAAATGAATCAAATGCGGATAACAAGAATTTAAATAATATTTTAACTATTTCTGCGCAAGATAAAGAATCTTTAAAGATGCTTGTCAACAAGTATATTCAATTAATATCGAGCAGTGAGCCATATGTCAACTATAATGATGTTTGTTATACATCAAATGTTGGACGAACACATTTTTCTTATAGAATCGCGGCAACTTCTAATTCTAGAGAATCTGCCCTTAAATCTTTACAAAAGTATAATGAAAATGGAGATTGTGAAGAAGTTTTTTTTGGCAAGGTTAATAATGAAAATATCATAGCATTTCTTTTTACTGGCCAAGGTTCACAATATAATGGAATGGGAAAGATATTATTTAATACGAATTCAACATTTCGGTCCGCGCTACAAGAGTGCGCTGATGTCTTAAAAAATAATGATTTCTTAGATAAGGAACTGATATCCTTATTATGGGGCAATGATTCGATATATTTAGATGAAACTAAATATACGCAGCCTGCACTATTCGCTTTGGAATATGCAACATACAAAATGTGGGAAAGCTTAGGTGTTACTCCACAATTTCTAATTGGACATAGTGTTGGAGAGTACGTTGCTGCAACCGTTGCTGGAATATTTTCCCTGGCTGATGGGTTAAGTCTTATTTGTAAAAGAGCGCTGCTAATGCAGTCATTGCCGCAGAGTGGAGCGATGGCGGCTATAAATACAGATATAGTTGATATTACTAAAATACTTCAAAAATACAATTTAGAGGATACAGATGTATCAGTAGCTGCAGTAAATGGATTAAGTAGTATTGTTATATCGGGGGATAAAGATGCAGTTTTATTGGTTAAAAAGTATTACGATGATAATAATATTAAAGCTTCTCTACTAAAAGTTTCTCATGCCTTTCATTCCAAGCTATTAGAGCCAATGATTGAAAATTTCAAAGAAGTTCTCAATCAAATAAGGTTTAATGAACCAAGAATACCAATTGTATCGAACCTAAATGGTAAAAGGGTTAGTAAAGATCTGATTTCTAGCAGTGATTATTGGGTGCAGCATACACTGAATACTGTAAATTTTTATGAAGGTATAAAAACTCTATTCGGTGAGAATGTGAGTATATTCATTGAGCTTGGTCCTCAACCAGTTTTATTAGGTATGATACAAGAACTAAGTACAAAACAATCTAATTTATTTTTGCCTACTATGAGAAAGAGCGTTGACGATTGGAAGGTAGTCATAAATAGTATTGCAAAGATGTTCGTTGTCGGCGTGGATATTCAATGGAGTAATTTAAATGTTGACAGTATACAAAATAAGATAAGGTTGCCAAATTATCCTTTTCAACACAAGAGTTACTGGATATCTGATAGTAATATACATTTTGAAAATAAAATTTATGATCCATTGCTAGGAAATAAAATTAATTTAGCAGATCGGCAAGACATTTTATATCAGGCAACATATAATAAAAATAATATACCCCTGATTTTAGAGCATAAAGTATACTATTCAATTGTAATTCCTGCTGCATTTCATATTTCAAGGATTTTGAATTATGTTTTCAATATACGATCCCAAAGCTCCTGCGTCATCAAAGATCTAAATTTTGAAAGAGCGATAGTTTTAGAAGATGAGCAATCCTATATTGTAGAATTAAATCTAAAGTCAAATGCTGAACTAAATAACTATGATTTAAGCATATATAGTACATTAGAACCCTCAGAAAATAATAATGATCTTTCCTGGGCGTTAAATGCTACAGGCGTTCTTGAGTTTAAAAATAATGATTATCCAGATGATGCCATTACTATAAATTTAGAGTCAATTAAGGAAGTATGTAGTATAGAGGTCGATATTGATGAATATAGACGTTCTCTATTTAAGGATAGATATCAGTATGGTCCGGGATTTATATGGGTAAGTAATGTTTGGAGGAGCAGAGATGGAAGAGCGGCTCTTGGAAAATTACGTATGCCTACTCAAGAGGAACAAAATAACTATATTCTAGCCCCTGGTTTTATTGACTGTTGCTTTCAACTTTTTTCTGCATGCAGAGTTATTGATAAAAATGTGTTTGGTGATCTTGACATAGCTTATATTCCCATCAGCCTGGGAACTTTTGAAATTCATACCTATCCAAATGGACAGCTTTGGTGTCACGTAGAGATTGATTCTGAAGTTAAACCTAGCGATAAGGTTATAAGTGGTAATATAAAAGTTTATAATAGTTCTGGAAATATTTTGGTAACGATTACCAAGTTTGCTGCGATGCAGGTTTCAAAAGATTCTCTTGTCAAGTTTATAAATCAAAATGATGTAGATACCATCTATGATATAACATGGGAGAAATATGATTTTCTTGAAAATGCTATAGATACACTGAAAGATAAAAAAATATTATTATTTATTCCAGAACGCTTCTACGTAGGACAATCCGATAAAATATTTAAACATCTTGTAAATTATCGTGGAAATGTAATTGTAATAAAAAAAGGAGATTTCTATGTTAAAGAATCAGAAAACCAATACTTATTAAATCCGAAAAGTAAAGATGATTATGACTCTTTATTTAAAGAGTTGAGTGTGAATCATAGCTCAATTAGTAAGATTATATATTTCTGGGCAGTGGAATCGGAGTTTAATCGAGAGCAAACATTAGATATTTTGGTGCAAGATCAATATACAATTTATTTACCAACTTTATATTTGGCTCAAGGTCTAGTTAAATATTCTAAATCATTGTTCATGAATACTGATTTTAATGTTATTACTATTAATGCTCAGCCATTAAACAATTTATTTGGTAATCATAATATATCGATATCACAATCACCAATTTTTGGATTATTAAAAGTTTTAGCCACAGAATGCCAGGATATAAATTGCATTAATATTGATGTTGAAGAAGAAAGTAATGTAGATAATATACTTAAAATTATCGCTCCAAGCGGCATTGAAGAGAATCAAATTGTTATTAGAAATGATATTTTATATGTACCAAGACTTAAAAAGACTAATTTGAGTAAACAAATAAATCAGGCAGAACTTAAACTGCCAGATACTGAGCATTATCAACTTTCTTTTACGGAAAGAGGATCATTTGACAACTTGGAAATTAAAGAATTACATAATATATCAATAGCTGACAATGAAATAGAAATCAAAGTTCATGCTAGTGGACTCAATTTTAGAGATGTTATGAATGTACTAGGTATATATCCTGGAGATCCTGGTGGAATTGGTGCGGAGGGGGCAGGGGAAGTTATTGGGGTTGGCATTAATGTAAAAAACTTTAAAATAGGCGATCGGGTGTATTTTTTAGGTGTAGGCTGTTTAGCTTCAAGAGTAAGAATTCCATCCACCTGGGCATGTAAAATTCCAGATAGCATTTCTTTTAAGGAAGCTGCTTCAATACCATTAGTGTTTAGTACAGTTCAGTATGGTTTAAATCATTTGGCAAGTCTACAGAAGGGTGAACGTATTTTAATTCATGCTGGTGCTGGTGGTGTGGGGCTTGCAGCAATTCAAATAGCATTAAACATTGGAGCTGAGATATTTACAACAGTAGGCAGCGTTGAAAAAAGAAGATTTATCGAAAGTTTGGGCATACCATCTGATCATATCTTTAATTCGCGTACTCTTAATTTTGCTCAAGAAATATTAGCCATTACTAATAATCAAGGGGTTGATGTTGTGCTAAACTCATTGGCTGGCGAATTTATACCGAAAAGTTTAGAGATTTTGAGGGGTGGAGGAAGATTTTTAGAAATCGGTAAAACTGGTATTTGGACTCAGGATGAGGTGTTAAAATTTAAACCTGATGTATTATATTATACAATTGCGCTTGATCATATAATGATAAATGATCCTCAATTTATTAGTAGATTATTATCTGAAATATTTCTTGATATAAATTCACAAAAATTAAAACCATTGCCATATATAGAATTTCGGTTAGAAGAAGCAATTGAAGCGTTCAGGTTTTTAGCGCAAGGTAAAAACATAGGCAAGGTTATAATTTCTCTCGAACAAAAAGATAATTCGAACAAAGATCTCGTTAAAATTATTCCAGATGTATTTTATATGATCACTGGTGGTCTTGGAGGGTTAGGGCTGCTTGTAACTAAGTGGCTAGTAGATAATGGAGCAAATAATATTATCCTTATTGGTAGAAATAAGCCTAGCGATGATGCACTCTTATTTTTAGAAAAATTGCGCACTAAGAATGTCAATATGGTAGTTCTAAATAATGACATATCTCTACCTGATCATGTGACAACAATATTTAACTTTATACTAGATTCACGTTTGCCATTAAAAGGAATAATACATGCCGCTGGTGCTTTAAATGACGCTTTAATTGCAAACCAAAATTTCGAAGATTATATGAAGGTTATAAGCCCAAAGATTCTTGGTGCTTGGAATTTAAACCAACATATAATTAACTATGGAATAAATCTCGACTTTTTTGTATCATTTTCGGCGGCTGCCGCTTTGTTTGGTAACCCTGGACAAAGCAATTATGCAGCTGCTAACTCATTTTTAGATGCGTTTTGTTATTTTCAAAGAAGTATAAATATTAAATCTTTGAGTATTGATTGGGGGCCTTGGGCAGAAGCAGGCATGGCTGCAAGAATGTCTTCTGCAAGCAAACGACAGTTAGAATTAAGCGGAATAAAACCTATACAGACCTATGAAGGATTACGTGAGCTCGGTAAGTTAATAGAGTATAGTGGTTCTTTAACGCATGTAGCCGTATTAGATGTTGATTGGCATAAATTTGCCAATCAGGGGAGCTCTCGAGTTCCCAGCAGCTTGAAAAAAATTATTTCAAATATTGCCAAAAGATCAAACAAAATTAACTATGGTGCAAATAGCGAAATTATTAGAAATTTACTTGATGCTTCGGTTTACAATCGATTTGATGTGATGGCTGCTTATTTAGATGGACAAATAAAAAAATTATTAAAGCTAGACGATAAAACAATCATTGATCGTAAGATTAGTCTAAGTTCAATTGGTGTTGATTCTCTAATGGCTGTAGAATTTAGAAATAAATTAACAAATGATATTGGGTCTTCATTTACAAAGACCCTACCAGCTACTTTATTATTTAACTACCCAAACATAGAATCACTTACAAATTATCTGTTGACAGATGTTTTAAATTTAAGTGAGCAAAAAAACAATAAGAAAATCAGCCAATCTACAAAGCGCAAGGAAGAACCAGTTGCAATTATTGGCATGAGTTGCAGATTCCCGGGTGGGGCTAACTCAGTAGAAGAATATTGGGATATGCTTTTAAATGGTAGGGATGCCATTGTTGAGGTACCAAGAGATAGATGGAGCTTGGATGAATACTAT
>JAGVLG010000057.1 GCA_020054325.1 Gammaproteobacteria bacterium | reverse complement strand
AGCTAAATCTGTTTCTCCTTTTCTCAGGCTTGCTGACGCCTGGTGTATTGCCACTAATGAGGACGAGCATGCTGTATCAATCGGCATACTAGGGCCTTGAAGCCCAAGCTCGTATGAGATTCTACCTGCTAATACACTATGAGATAGACCGGAATTCGTGTAAGCAGTTATATCAACTCCTTCTTTTACTATTTCTGAGTAATCATTGGTTGAAACCCCAAAGAATACCCCTGTGCTTGTGGTGCCCAAATCACTTGCCACAATATCAGCTGACTCTAACGCTTCCCAAGTAACCTCCAACGCTAAGCGTTGCTGCGGGTCCATCATTTGCGCTTCCAGCGGCACAACATGAAAGAACATAGCATCAAAGTCTTGTACTTTAATATTTGTTAAAAACCCACCCCATCTGCAATACATCTTATTTGGAGCATCCATGTCTTTATCATAGTATTCATCTATGCTCCATCTATCTCTTGGTACCTCAACAATGGCATCCCTACCATTAGCTAATAAATTCCAATATTCATCAAGATTATTAGCCCCACCCGGGAATCTGCAACTCATGCCAATGATTGCAATTGGTTCGTTAATATTTACATTTTCTTTTCTAAATGGAACAACATTGCTTGTTCGTTTTCCCTCTAAAAGCAGAACTTCTTCTAAAAGGTAATTAGTTAATGCATCTATATTTGGGTAATTAAACATGAGGGTTGCTGGCAGGCCTTTGCTAAATGAATCACCCAAACTTACAGTTAATTTATTTCTAAACTCAACAGCCATAAGTGAATCCATGCCCAATGAAGTAAGACCTGCTTTTCTATCTATTTGTGTTGCATCGTCAAACCTCAATAAATGCTTTATTGCAGACTCAAGGTAAGCACTTAATATCTCGCGTTTTTGCTCAGAATTAGCCGCAACTAAGCTTTGGATTAGTTCATTATTTTTATCATATCGAATTCTTTTAACAGATTTTTTAATTCCTTGCGCTAATAGTTGCAGCAATGGTGGAGTCTTGTGACCCGATTGCTCTAAGAAGAGCTGCCAATTCATATCTAACACTGCCACCTGAGTTTTAGCTGGTATAAATTTAAATAGTTCATCTAAAGCAGCAATCCCTTTGCTTGGAGTAATTGAGTTTACCCCTCCCAAAGCTAGCTGTTGCTGGGATGCTTTAGCCATATTTGCCGCCACCCCAACATCAGACCATGGTCCCCAATTAACACTCATACCTGGTATATTGTGAGCTTTTTGATAAAATGCAAACGCATCTAAAAAGCTATTTGCTGCAGAGTAATTACTCTGACCTGCATTGCCAAGTAGAGCTGCTGCTGCGGAAAATGATATAAAGAAATCCACATCTATGTTATTAGAGGTAATCTGCTGCTGTAGATTCCAAGCCCCTATTATTTTAGGCGCCATCACTTTTAAGTATTTATCGTATGTTTGCTCACTTATGAGAGCATCATCTAACACACCTGCTGCATGGACTACACCTGCGAGGATCGGCATCTTTTCATTAATTTGTTTAAATATATTGGCAACATCTGTATCCTTTGTAATATCAGCATTAATAACAACAAGCTCTACATCCAGCTTTATTAACCTTTCAACTTCAGATTTGGCAAAGGCATTAGGCGCGCCTCTACTAGTTAACACTAAATGTCTAGCTCCAATATCCACCAACCAATTGGCAACTAATAAGCCTAAACCACCCAAGCCTCCTGTGATTAAATAGGTAGCATCATTTTTTATAGTTGGCGCAATTTTATTATTTTTCTCATCAGCAGGTTTTGCATCATGTGAGATTACAACCTTACCAATATGTTTACCTTGAGCCATATATCTAAATGCATCAACAGTATTTACAAATTGAAATATTACTTGTGGTAGTGGTTTTAACTCGCCAGTTGCAAATCTTGCATATAGCTCTTGCAGCAATCTACCAACTACTTCAACCTCATCTCGCATCATATGGTCTAAAGCTATTGTGTAATAAGAAACCTTAGGATTAAATGCAGCTACCTGCTCAGTTGACCATATACCTGTTTTACCTATCTCAACAAAGCGACCTTTATCACGCAACAATCCTAGGCTCTTAGGTATAAAATCACCGGCTAAGGAGTTTAAAACAACATCTATACCAGCATTATTGGTGAGACGCATTATCTCAGCTGAAAACTCAAGATTGCGAGAATTTAAAATATGGGACGATTCAATCCCAAGCTCTAACATCAATGCACGTTTTTTATCACTGCCCACTGTCACATAAATCTCTGCCCCAACTGCTTTTGCTAATTGAATAGCAGCCAAGCCAACACCACCTGCCCCTGCATGAATTAATACTCGCTCACCCCTTGCAAGGTGTGCCAAGGTATTTAGACCATAGTGTGCAGTAATAAAGGTTATGGGTATGGTGGCTGCATCCTCATAGGTGAAATTATCAGGAATAATAGCTGCCCAATGTTCAGGTGCTATTGCATGTGATGCCAAACAACCAAATCCTAAACAATAAACTTTATCTCCCACTTTAAAGTTCTTAACATTGGCGCCAACCGAGATAACCTCACCTGCGCCCTCGCCACCTATACCTCCGGCTTCCCCTGGGTATACTCCAAGCACGTTCATTACATCTCTGAAGTTCAAACCACTAGCATGGATTTTAACTTCAATCTCATCTGCTTTAATTTCTGGGTGTTTGGTTGAGATTATTTCTAAATTATCAAATGAACCACGTTGTTTAAAATATAATTGATAACATTCAGAATTTGGAATGGCTAACATATTATGTAGCTTATTATCTTTAAGCTTGTTAAGCCTTGGCACATAATACTGATTACCACGGATTGCAATTTGATCTTCCGAGTGTTTCATAGAGATGCAATCTAATAACTGCTGAGCCTTGGCACCTTCATTACCAACTCGTGAATCTATATCAATCCGCACACATTCAACCTCTGACAACTCCAACGCCACAACCTTACCAAAGCCCCAAAGTGGCGTTTGAGATAGGCATAGTCTTTTAGAATCCTCACTTAAAACAGATTGTGTACAGTTGGTTATAAGGTAAAACCCTAATTTGTCTCTATTGGCAAGATTTGCAATATTTTGTGCAATGTATAAGGCGGGGGAATAAAAATTAGACTGATCCGCAATTAAATTTTCAATGCTTAATTCCTTGTTAAATGTGGAATCTAAGCCCCACATATATATAATTTTACTTATAGGCTTTGCATCATTAATAGACATAGAATTAATTGCTGCAAATAAATCTTTAAAATCCTGCTCATTTTTATTATTGATTACACAAGAGTTATCATTCTCTTTAGTGAACGATGCACCTGCTTTCACTATAATAGCTTTTCCACCATTAGCAGTTAATTCACGCACCATCGCATCCACAATTGCAGCACCGTTACCTGGTGTTGTAGATGGGGAAAATATCAACCAAACCTGATTTTCGTAATTTGCTAAATTAGAATTAGGAATTGTCCACTTCTGCCAATTCACCTCATACAATAACTCACTTTTCTTATCTTTCTTTGCAACAAACTGTAGTAAAGATTCTTTAGGGGCTTGAATCGCTGTGAACTTATTAATACTAGCAATCTTAATGCCAGATTCAGAATATAATTCTATATCCCCACTCAAGAGTTTATCAGAAGTATTAGCTTGCACGTCTAGTAAAACATGCGTCCAGAGTCTTCCTTGCGGTATTGTATGCAAAACAAAAGCACCTATGCTAATTGGTATATATGCCACGTCTAAATTTTTTAAACTTATAGTCTCTTTAGAGTGACAAGCAGATAGTAGCTGAAAACAACAATCAATTAACCCTGGGGGTAAAATATAATCCTTTGCTTCTAAGCTTGTTGGCAAACGCATTTTTCCCAATGCCTGCATACTATCTTCTGAATGCCAAACTTCATCAACCCAAACAAACCCCTGGCCATATTGGTATTTATCTTTAACTAATTCCTTGTTATATTCATTAATTGGGATTGGTATAGTACAAATCCCCTTTATATCATCTAAGGTTTCTTGTGCACTCTGCAGGCGTACACCACTCAAATTTAATTCAAGAATACCAGTGGTATTTAAGGTCCAAGCCTTTGATTGTTGAGAGACATCGAATGCGTCATCTAAAGTGCTGTATACGTTTACCTCGTAAGCATTATTATCTTGAGCACTTAAAATCATCTGTACGACTTGCGACTGATCATCTTGTAGAACAATTGCTTGGTCAAACGCTAAATCAGATATTTTACAAGATTCTTTACCAACCACATTGACTACGTAATTTAAAATCCTTGAGATATGAAATGCACCTGGAATCACAATGATTCCATAGATTCTATGTTCAGATATTAATGGCATTGTGTGTGTATTGTATGTTGCCTCGTACACTACATTATCACTTGTTGGTAAGTTTTGTTTTGTACCTAGCAATGCATCATAACCATCTAGCTGCACAATACTGCGAGGGCCTATCTCTACCCAATATCTTTGCCTTTGGAATGGGTAGGTAGGAAGTTCCACCTTGTGCACATCGTAATCAACATAGAATGCATTCCAATCAACCGTAACCCCACTTGTATATAATCTGCCCAAGCTCTCCAGCAGCTGTCCCCAAACATCCAGTTCGCGACGCATTGAAGCTAGCCATTGGTATGACGTGCGATCACCATCAGCAACACACTCACTGCTCATGCCAAGTAAAGCCGGATGCGGGCCTATTTCTACAAAATATTCAACACCCATCGATAGTAGAGATTTAACTCCGTCACTAAATCTAACCGCATTCCTAGTGTGTTTGGTCCAATATTCTGGCCTAGTAATCCCATCTGTAATCTCTTGTCCAGTTAAATTAGAAATCAAGCAGATTTTAGGTTTTACAAATGTTACTTGCGCAAGCACAGCTGCAAATTCATCAAGCATTGGTTGTAATAAATGCGAATGAAATGCGTGCGATACTTTTAACTGATTAGTTTTAATATTTTTAGCGGAAAATTGTTTTTCTATCTCTACAACTTTATCTCTATTACCAGATATAACTACACTTCTTGCACCGTTGATAGCTGCAATCGATACATCGTTTTTATATTTGTCATCTTGCAATATTTTAACAACTTCGGACTCACTCACATTAATTGCGCACATAGCACCTTTTTGCGGCAAAGCTTGCATTAATAGTGCTCGCTTGGAAACCAACTTTAACCCATCATCTAAACTAAACACCCCAGCAATGCAAGCTGCCACATATTCGCCAACACTATGCCCTATAACTGCTATTGGTTTGATGCCCCAAGATAACCATAATTGAGCCAGCGAGTATTCAAGCGCAAATAATGCTGGCTGCGTATATTGCGTTTCATCTAGATATTTAGAATCATCACCCCATAAAATAGATGTTAATGATTTATCTATGTATTGATGCTTAGTAAGAATAGCTTCGCATTCATCTATATTTTTTTTAAATGTAGGCTGCGTTGCATATAATTCGCAGCCCATTCCAGCATATTGCGAACCTTGACCAGTAAACTGGAATGCTATTTTATCACCAGCGCCAGATTGGGCCACCTGGCCGCCAAATACTAGCGTTGTATGTTCTCTGCCTGCCCGCCATTCTTTAATGCGCCCTAGCATTTGCGCTTTAGTCGCTCCAACTACGGCAAATCTTTGTAGAAAATGCGCTCTAGTGGTATTGGCGCTATAGCAAATATTAGATAATGTTTCAGAGTCTTTTTCTAATTCAGCTATGTATTTATCAATTAACTCATTTAAAGCAGTTTCACCTTTAGCAGAGATTGTTAAAATATTTAATGGCGGCACTAATTGGCTTGCAGCATCTTTACTCTCTTCTTTGTTATTAACGCTAGAATCAGGAATATACTCTTCCAATATCACATGCGCATTCGTGCCTGATATTCCAAAAGAACTAACCCCGGCCATTCTTTTACCAGCATAATTATCCCAAGGAATCAATTTATCTGGGATGATTGCTGGGATACTTTCTAAATCAATCTGAGGATTCAACTCTTTAAAATTTAAATGTCTAGGTATTTGCTTATGTTGCATAGAGAGCACAGTCTTTATAACACCAGCAACACCTGCTGCTGATTCTAGATGCCCAATATTGGTTTTAACCGTACCGATTACTAATGGCTTATCTTTATCACGGTCGACACTGTAAACACTAGCTAAACTTTGCACTTCAACTGGATCACCAAGTGGTGTTCCGGTACCATGCGCCTCAATATAGCTAACCTCCGATGGTTTAACACCTGCTTTACTTAATGCTTCACGGATCAGCTCCACTTGCACCAGGCCATTTGGAGCTGTAAAACTGCTGCTGCGCCCATCTTGATTAACTGCGGAGCCTTTGATTAAGGCTAAAATGTTATCGTCATCACGTTTAGCATCTGATAATCGTTTCAATAATAATACACCGCAACCCTCACCTCTTGCATAGCCATCTGCATCTTTATCAAATGTTTTACAATGACTATCAAATGCTAACGCTCGAATTCTACTTAAAAATATAAAAGGTCTAGGTGATGCTATGACATTAACCCCTGCAGCTATTGCCATATCACATGAAGAACTGCGTAAATTCTCGCACGCCAGATGAATTGCAACTAACGAAGAAGAACATGCAGTATCAACTGTAATAGCAGGTCCTTGCAAACCGAAGTTATATGATAAGCGTCCTGCTGCAGCATTAGCAGCATTTCCTGTTACAATATGCGATTCAATCTCTAAGCGCTGCGGGGAAGCCTCAACTAAGCCTGCATAATCCCCAGCTGCCATACCTACAAACACCCCGGTTTTTGATCCCACCAAACTATCTGGATTAATACGAGCACTCTCAAATGCTTGCCAAGTTAATTCCAAAAGCAATCTTTGTTGCGGATCAAGGGCTAAAGCTTCCCGCGGGGATATACCAAAGAATTGCGCATCAAACTTGTCAACTTCATCCAAAAATCCTCCGCCTCTTTGATACATTTTCATAGGTGTATCTGGATTTAAATCAAAATATTTATCTACATCAAATCTATCTAACGGAATTTCAGTTATTGCATCAGCGCCTTCTGATAGCATAGACCAATATTGCGTAATATTATTTGCTTTACCTGGAAAATTACATGACATAGATATGATAGCAATTGGTTCGTGTTTTTGATAATCAAGTTCAAAAATCTTATTTTTTAACTTATTAATACTATCCAGCAGATTAATAGTTTTATCTTTTTTTGAATGATAATTATCCGTATCGCTCATATCTTACCTTTATCTTTTGAAACAATTATTTCGACATCTTGCAAAGCTTTTTCTACTTCTGCATCTAACTCACCATCTGACAAGTCAGCTAAATCTGTTTTAGAATTAAATTCTGCTCTTTTTAAATTATTAGAGATCTCTTTATCGTCTCCATTCTCCTTAGCTTCAAAAATCACTCCATAAAAATAGTCTGACATGGCATCTATTGAAGGATAGTTGAATATAATGGAGGTTGTAATAGGTCTATTCAACACACCTGCAAAGTCACGTTTTAAAACATTCCTTAACTCAATTGCCATCAGTGAATCCACACCCATCGACATAAGTGGCGTGTGACTATCAACAACTATGCTAGCCTCAATACCCATAACTGTTTTAATCAGATTTTGCAGATATGACATAAGCATAGGTTTGCGCTTGCTATCGCTGGCCTGCATAAGTTCTGTTGCAAATTTGCCTACTTCAGGTTTGACTTTTTGATTAATTTCAGCAATGTAGTTTTGGTTAATCAGATTCACAAAAAAGTCTTGGCCTATTTCTCCCACGACGCTGTCGACATATTTATTCCAATCCACATCTGTAGCCATGATTTGGATACTATCATTACCAGATAATATCTTTTCAAATGCTGCAACACCTACTCTAGGAGTAAGAGAATGTATACCAAAATCAGCATATTGATGTTTGCCTTGCGCCTCTATTATCTTTGAAGCCAATCCGATTTGCTTCCATGCGCCCCAATTAATACAATATGCATTGATACCAGCAACTCTTTGTTGTGCTGTGAAGGTATCTAGAAACGCGTTAGCTGCTGCATAATTACTTTGATTTGCATTCCCAAGAATTGAACTAGTTGATGAGAAATTAATAAAAAAGTCTGGCTTGATATTCAATTCATCTAAAATTTCCTGCAAATTAATAGCACCCTTCACTTTGGCTGCCATAACGACCATATAATCCTCTAATGTTTGCTTAACTATTGCTACTGGATGAATTATACCAGCTGCGTGGATAATACCTTTAACTTGTGCTTTACTTGCAGATAATTCAGCAAATAGTTTAAGCATTTCATCTTTTTTGGTTACGTCTGCTAGAGCAACTTTTACATTTACGCCACTTTGTTGCCACGATTCAATTCTTGCTTTGACTTCATCATTAGTTTGCTTGCGACTAAATAGTATTAAATTAGTTGCCCCTTTGCTTATAAGTGATCGTGCAATTTCAAGCCCTATACCACCCAAGCCACCTGTAATGATATAAGCACCATCATTGCTTATCTTTATAAGATCTAAGGAATCATAGAGTTTTGCAAACTTCAATCTTCGAACCAATCTAACACCACTTCTTAATGCAACCTGGTTTTCTGTATTATTTTCCAATATTTCTTTAGCAAGTAATTGTAAAGATTTAGTGTCGTTTGCTTTATATTGCGAATCAATATCAATAAGAATACATTGTAATTCTGGCATCTCAATTGCAATAGTTCTTGCAAAACCCCATATTGGTGCCTGATGTATATTATAATTATGCTGACCTATATTAGCTTGTACCGCGTTATTGGTAACAACATAAAATCTAAAGCTTGAAGATTTAATTTCAGCTAGAGCTTGGGTTAGATATAATACAGACGCATATGTATTTGCTTGAATATCATCAACGTTAAGTACATCATTTTCTGATTCACTGTCACATACATGTATAACCTTGCATTCAGTTTCTTCTTTAACCTCAGTTGATAGGATGTGCCTAATAACCTCAATATATGCTTGCTTTACTGACGCCTCAATTGTAAAAGTCCTTTCAGAAATTTCATTAAAAAGTAGATCGCTATTTGAACGATATTGGTTCTGAATGTCCATAAGGATGGAGATGGTGATATATCCACGATCACGGAAATCTTTAAATAATTGATTGGAACTTACATTATCTTTGGAAAATATAATTATGACTGTTTTTTTCACACTCTCTAGATGAGTAGATTGCAGCGGCTTGCTCTCCCAGGCCAAATTGTATAATAGGCTGATTTTATCTACATGCCGATATGATGCAGCCATAGAATCAAGATTTACCCAGTATCTTTGTCGCTGGAATGGATAGGTAGGTAGTTTTATTTTGTATCTTGCATAGTCATTATCAAAGTAACGCCAATTAATGTTAGCACCTGCAACATATAACTTACCAACACTTAACAATAATTCTTGCCAAGGATCTACACCGCGACGCATCGATGGTAAGAATTTAAGATTTAGATTACTCGCATCATTATTATCTTCCATACACTCCTGGCTCATGGCAAGGAGAACTGGATGAGGACCTATTTCTATAAAATTAGTTATTCCTTGGCTTAATACAGCATTAACCCCCTTGTTAAACAACACAGCATTCCTTGTGTGCTTTAACCAATATTCAGAGGTTGTAATGTTATAGCTTGCAGGATTATTGGCATCAATTGTTTTAGTTATGCCATCAAAATCTATTAGATTGCCAGTTAGGTTAGATATTAGAGGTATATTAGGTTTGTTTAACTTAACCTCATTTAATACCTTTTCAAAATCTGAAAGCATTGGCTCAAGCAAATGCGAGTGGAAAGCATGCGAGACTTTTAATACATTAGTCTTAATCTTTTGCTTATCAAAAACTCCAACTATCTCTAGTACCTTATCTTTATTACCTGAGATAACCACACTCATAGGACCATTAATGGCAGCAAATGATACTTCATTACCATCTATATTGTATTCATTTAATACCTTTTCTATATCTAACAAGGTCGTATTAATAGCAGCCATAGCCCCATTTGGCGGCAAGGCTTGCATAAACGCTGCTCGATTGCATATTAGCCTCAATCCATCCTCTAAGCTAAAGACGCCAGCCACACATGCTGCTACATATTCACCAACGCTATGCCCAATTAATACGCTTGGGTTAACACCCCATGAAGGCCATAATTTGTAAAGCGCGTATTCAAGCGCAAATAAACAAGGTTGCGTATATTTAGTTTCATCCAACAAATTGGAGTCATCACCCCAAAGAAGAGATAACAAAGGCTTATCTAAATATTTATTTTTAGCTAATATATCAGCGCACTCATCTAATGCCTTCTTAAATGTAGGGCTAGTTTCATATAACTCACGACCCATAGCAACATATTGTGAGCCTTGACCGGTGAAGAAAAATGCTATCTTAGGATTCGCTTTGTTTGTAAGCTCACCACTTGTAACTCCTACTGACTCACCTTTATCTAACCATGTTTGCAATTTGCTTTTAGCTTCAGCCGCATCACTTGCCACAACAGCTAATCTTTGATTAAACTTGGTTCTTGATGTATTGGCGCTAAATGCAACATCAGCAAAATAGTTATCTAATAATGCGCACGCACTTAAATCTTTGTTTTGATTTAACTCTTTATCTTGATTTAAACTTGAATCAACATTATTATTTATATTTTGATCCAACAAATCGACATAAGATTTAGCCAAATCTTGCAAAGCCTCAACACTCTTGGCTGAGATTGCCAATACACTTAAAGGTCTCTCAACATAATCTTTATCGTTTAACTTGTTTTCAATTAACTTTAATTTTTGCTTTTCAACATCAAATGGTGCCTCTTCTATAATCACATGCGCATTGGTGCCTTGGAATGCAAAGCCGCTAGTTCCTGCGATACGTTT
>JAGVLG010000058.1 GCA_020054325.1 Gammaproteobacteria bacterium | reverse complement strand
TCAGTAAACTTAGATTTTTTCATCGTAGAACTCCTCTAGCACTATTTTGCCATAAAAATTCTACTTTTAAACGGGGTTAGTTTAAGGGAGGATTACCATATGTTGACAAGCAATTCGTTAGAACATTGCATGTCAATAACGTAGAAACATCATCTTCTATCATCGATAAAAAGAATATCTATTTATTAATAGAAGATGATATTTCAAGCTTACATAATATTAGAGGTGCATATTTGAAACTTTATAAAGATTGACCAAAGAATTAATTTGTAGATTGATTGAGCGATCTGTAATTGCGATACTTAGAGAGGAAATCCTGTCGTTCTATGTTTACTCTAGATGGATTATTGAGATAGGCAGCAATAGATACCTTCCAGATTTTATTAGCTGTTAGCAAATTTAATCGAACAGATCTGTTTATATAACGTTAAGCAGTACCATATCATGGTAGTAAAGATGCCAGTGTAAAAAGTATGGCGACTAGTAATCTAGGTCCTAGAGCTTCGCTAGTGGAAATGGCATGATAGTAATAGGGGAGGTAAAAGCACCAAAACCAACTTAACATGTGTCTTCGATGCGAACAAGGAGAATTAATTTTATCAGAAAAGTTGCGTTTGTTTGTCAGCTTTCTTTGGGGTCATGTTAAAGGCTAAATGTACTTACCAAAACCAATCCATATTTAATATTTAGATGTTAAAATTCAACAACATATCTAGGGGTGAAGGTATCTTGCGTAATTTCTACTATTGTTATAGAGCTAATATTATATGCTTTTATGTGATCAGTTCGGATGCCATTACGCTCAATTTCATAACCATAAAATAACGTATTTCCTGTTCTAGGATGTCTTAGTGAATATGGTTCAACTATTCTAACAACACCTTCATACTCAATTTTTATGCACATCCTATTCCTAGCTGCGTATCGTATTTGTTCAATAACTGATTCCATTCCATTTATTCTTTTATCCTTAGCAATGGATGAAATTGGAAAATCTCTTTTTTCTATATCAGTTTCATTCTTACTTTCTGATATACGACTTAAAACTATTTCTTTGAAATCTGCATCTATCCACCAAGATAATGAATCTCGTAAATCTGAAATAAAACTTTCGACAGGCGGCAGAGTTTGCAGCTGGTGCCTTAACTGATCATCCCAGCCAGATCTGAGCATTTCTAGATTTATTTGAGATAATATAAGCTCAACAGATGGCCGTGGTAGATTTTTAAATCTGAACTTGGAAAGCAAAAAATTTCTAGCTTTTTCTGCATCAACATTCTCTCTAAAATTTCTGCTTATGTTGACAACGTCGTAAATATCTCTAGATCTTCCTTGCCTTTCATATAAAGCTCGGGATTTTTCAGCCAATATCTCATTTATTGAGTAACATTTTATTTTGATTGGCGTTTGAAGCCGATCAGAGTAGGAATGGAAAACCTCTCTAAAGTCAGGAAGGTCTGTAATTATCTCATCATTTGAAATATCAAACTTAATACGTGGAGGGGTGTTGATTTGTATGTTTAACGGACCAATATATGAATATTTGGCCGTAAAAGTTAACCTGTTATTTTTGTTTACGCTTTCTTTAACTTCTATTGGTTTTATTTTTAAGTTTATACCAGTATTTTCTAAAACTATATCTGCTACATCATTCAATGCTGCCATAATTTTATCTTTATCATATATATCTTCGTTTGGAACAGTAAAATCTAAATCTTCAGAAAATCTATATGTTTCAAAATAGCATTTTTTTAGACATGTTCCACCTTTAAACAGCCATTCAGACATTTGTTTATGTTGAGAAATCCCAATAAGATCCATCCTAATACGTAATCTTTTTCAACGGTTGTTGGTTCTAATTTAAAATATTTAGCTGCTTGCAAAATCTCATTTTTTAGGATCATGATATATCGCCTAATGGTATATTAAGTCTAATCCTCCACTTAGAAATTATTGGTCCTGAATTTGGACCATTTGGATCAAATTTAATTACTCCTTGGTTGAGCTTTGAACTAAGTCTTTCCAATAATGGTTCTGGAAGGTGAAGAATATTTTCCGCAATAAAGCCAAGTCGTTTAATAACTGAACCATGATTCAATTCTTCTGCATATTTTATTAGTATTTCCGGACTTACTTCTGGATGATTTTTATATGCTTTTACAATATCTAATGTGTGTCTAGCACCACCTCCAATTAAAGGGTCATCTAATGAATCGATTACTGCGCGGTGCAAATCTGCAATTACTATTTTCTTATTAGTGGACCATATTGTTTTAGTACCAAAAATATAATTTGGAGCGATGCATTTAGTCCTAAATCGCAACCCAGCGACTATTTGATCTTTCTTACGTTGTTTATGGCAAGTAAAAATAACTGTAGAGTTAAAAATCTGCTCAGTTAACTCCCAGTACTCTGCTGCTGTCCACCCCGATATGTAGCATGGGGAAAATATTTCCATAGCTATTGCCCAAGAGTCATCAGGTATAGGATTGCTTTCTGAGCCCAAAGGAATAATACGGTATATTCCTGCCCTTAGCCTTTGCAGCCAACCCTTTTTTGTTAACCTCGATAATATTAAGTTAGCTTGTCTTCTGCTATAACCCAGTTCACTCTCAATATCGTGAGCTCTTATCACTGTTTTACCTGTGCTTGACATTCGGTCTAAAATAGATCTTTCAATATGACCTGTGCCTAATTTTTCGTTAGTATATTTTTTGTTCATTTTGCATCTGATTTAGATATTTATTGCACCTTTAATATACTTCAATTATATTAAAAGTACAAATTAAATCATTTTAAGATACTTTTTGCAGTAACACCTCGGGACCTTGAGCTTAGGAAACGAATCGCCACTAATAAGTAATTAAATGCGCAATATCTTGTAAATGTGGTAATGTAGGTGGTAGTATTACCACATTAATTTGTTATTATGACATTTATAAGGATAGCGTGTAAGTGCACTCACTCTCTGATAGATACCTGGAAAAGTTAAATTTTACTCACGAGCAGGCTAGTACCATGCGGTTGATTGGTGAATACCGCGGGAAGCAAGCGTTATTTTTTAAACAATCGCCGGAGACTCTTGAAACCTTGCGGCTTGTTGCTAAGATTGAATCAAGCGAATCCTCGAATAGATTAGAAGGGATCGAGTTACCACATAAAAAAATCGAAGAGCTGGTTTTAAAAGACACTCCGCCAAAAAGTCGCTCTGAACAAGAAATTGCTGGTTATCGAGACGCGCTTAATTTAATTCATGAATCCGGCGAACATATGCCTTTTACCACCAATGTAATTTTACAATTGCATGGAATATTATGCCGCTATTTACCTAATCCAGGTGGCAAATGGAAGGCAAACGATAATGAAATTATAGAGACTACGCCCGATGGTACCAAGCGCATACGTTTTGTTGCTACTAAAGCATTTTTAACTCCTACCGCTATGGATCAATTAACTCAAGAGTATGCAGCTGCAATAGAACAACAAAAGATTGATCCAATCATTTTGGTGCCATTGGCGATTTTAGATTTCTTATGCATACATCCGTTCACAGACGGTAATGGCAGAATGTCGCGTCTATTAACACTAATGTTGCTGTATCATTTTGATTATCAAGTTGGGCACTACATCAGTTTGGAAAGAATTTTTGAAGAAAGCAAAGAAAGCTATTATGAAACTTTGGAAATTTGTTCTCAAAATTGGCATGAAGGTGAACATCAAATAACCCCATGGCTTAATTATTTTTGGGGGGTGCTATTAAGAGCATACCGTGAATTTGAAGAGCGTGTTGGTGTAATTACCACGAGTAAAGGCTCTAAGACCGAATTAATACGCAATACAATTAATCGTAAAATTGCACCATTTTCAATAGGCGCTATTGAGTCAGATTGTCCAGGCATAAGCCGTGAAATGATTCGAGTTGTGCTTAATCAGATGCGCGAAGAAGGTTTGATTAAATCTATTGGGAAAGGGCGTGGGGCAGTGTGGCAGAAGGTTTAGAGTATTTACTAGTTATGTTTTGATGGCTATTAGGAATTATTGCCGCAAGTCATTGAGAGTTTAACACGGTCAGTCATAATAACTTCCACCGGCGCATCGAATAGAATAGAAGGTAATAAGCTCACTAGTATTAAAGTTGAAAGTCTTTACAAAAATTTGCGTATTAAAAAATTTAAAACGCGTGATGTGCAAGAGATTGCCGGGTATATAGAATGCCTTGAGGTAATACTTGTTAACTATAATGATATGCCGTTAAGGTGATGGCGAATTTGGTCGTAAAGATGCCGTGGTAGCATTACGCTGACGATATTTACGCCATGCAGATTGGATTTTTTTCGCTCTTTCAGGATCCCAAACTGTCCCAGAAAATAAGATTGCTCGGTGCTTTTTTTGCAAGTATGGAGGGAGTTGCAATAATAATTGCCTAACACCAGGATTAGTATCTGTTGCCGCCATTTCTTCAAGTGCTTTCTTATCTCTGTCTAACATAACATAGCGTTGTTGTGCAAATAAAATTCTAGCATGTTTCATAAAAATTTTAAGTTTTAGTTCGGGGGTAGGATTCGGTATTTCAAGAACCATTTGCATACGATCCTGAATTGGTGCCAAGCGTTTGTTTATCTCACTTAGTAATTTATTGCAGGCGCATATGAACAGTATATTGCTAATATCAAAAGGAGTTTCTAAATATGGATCAGTATATTCGGTCACAATGGCATTCAGTAAATCAAGTAAAAAACGCTCTTGTTCAGCAAATAAATATTCTTTGCCTGGCTCTACATCAAATGTCTTGTCAATTTCGTCGATAAAAATAATTCCAGCGTTTTTTCCAGTGGCTCGAATTTGATGTAATAGTTTTACTACAGGGTTAATTAGTTTAACATCAAAATTACTATCACCGCCACCGCCACTAAGAGAACAAACATTCCGTATTTCATTCAATTTGAGTGTTTTACATGGTATATCTAAAATCCGCGCTAGCTCGGTAACAAACCAGGTTTTACCTGTGCCGGGGGCGCCGTGTAGGCAAAATGCCGTAATCGGTAATTTTTTGTTGTCAATAATGTTACCAATTAAGCGTTCAATTATTTCGTTTCTTAATCTTGTGGCGATTGCCGAGGGAAAATGTACTAATAAGTTATCAATAGCGAGCAAGGCCGCATTTAATTGTTGTCTATTTTGCAATGAAACAATATGCTTCTGTGGTTCGGTGTGCAACTTTAAAATATAATCAATTGCTGATGCATAGCTATCTGATCTATTTAGCCAATACAAATCCGGACTATCAGATTCTGAATTACCCAGTAAATAATACTGGCGCATGGTAAGAGCAAAACTATTTAATCTTTCTAAAACACTTTTATCATGTGCTGTTAATGCAGCAGCCCTAAAGAGTTCTATCTTATGTTTTAAATTATTCATGCGACGGAGTCTTGCATCATTCAACATGAAGCCTGGGAGCAATGGTGCTAACGATCTAGCTGCACTGTTAATTCGTTCTGTGAATAATGTTGCGAAAAACATTGGACTTATAATTAGACCACCTAAATATGAAATGAGATCTCGGAAGTCCCATGGATTGTCGTAACAAAAATTTTCATCTTCTTTGTACTGTCTTTGATATATAAAGAACCCACTTGCTGCCAATAATGGCATGATCAGTAACGCGAGTTTATTCAGAAATATTTGGTATTCGAAAGGTATGTTTTGATTATGTTCTTTCATTATTTTTTTTCTTGACTAAATTGTTATTTCCCACCATCAGGCCCGCCGAAAATTCTTACTTTTTATAATAAAATGTGACCTGAAAGCTGGAGTTAATAGTAACAATTTTTAGTTAGTATGTAAAGCAAATTTACTAGTAAACAAAAGCCCTGATTAGTCAGTCGAGAAACACAATAATACGCTCAGAACTATGGCAGCAACTGCTTTGCTATAAAGTATAGAAATAGATACTATATACTTGCTAAAAACATGAGGATTCAACATGGATGGCTCTTTATTGGTGCTAGATTTTGATTTAACCATCGTTTATCCAAGCAGTTATGCTGACCTTTCGTCAAGGTTTGGTTATGAGCCAGATCAACAGCAAGTATGTGATTACATGTTGCAGCAATTACAAGCTGCAAAATACAAACTGATAAACTGCTCAAAATTTATAGAATTGATAAGATCGGCGTTGCAGAGCAAGAACATTTGGGTTGCCGTGGCAGCATTTACCAGGTACCCAGGGGCTGTTCAAGCGGTATTGTTACATATGGGATTAAGTAAAGAAGAAAGCAATAAAATTATTATAGTTGCAGCTTTACCCCCGCGGCAGCAATACAATGAGGTTGGTAAGAATAATCATATATACGATGCCATTGTAAAACTTAAAAGTGATAAAGTAGAGATTAGTCGTATTGTGGTTATTGATAAAGATGCAAATAATATCCAAAAATTACATTTAATTAGAGCCTGGTTCAAAGGCGATTTGGTTTCGATACAGGCACCGGAGCCAGAATTAGCCTTTAATTATGCTGGGTATGTAAAAGAAGCAGCTGATTTATTAGAGGTTACAACAGCAGGTACTCCCAGACGTGCAACAGTATTTGGCACCAGTTTTTATCATACGAGATCCCAGGTACCTGGTAGTGAAAAAACTGCTAATACAGTACAAACAACTGAACAACTTCAAAAGCAGCGTATTACTGACGATAAAGCCATTGATGTATTACGCGAAATATTACCTAGTGTCCGATGGCTCAAAAGAAGATATGCTGATAATTATGAACGGGTACTGTCTTTAGAAAATATTTGTGCGACCAGAGCAGAAGCTAACCTAATAAAAGAAAAAATATTAAAACATTATTTTAAAACACCATTTGTTGGTTTAGAATACTATACATTTATCAAAAACTTAGAGATTGCTTCAACCGTTAGAGATAAGGGTATGGGCTGGACTCTTAGAGTTAAAGAACCTTTGATAGAACTCCTTGCCAAAAAACACGATGAAAAGCAGCAGCTACAAGCTGCTGCTAAATTGCGATAAATATATTACGGCCTTACCTTGGCATATTGCGTCGGAGGAACTGCCACTGCCATAGGTACTTCTTCATCATCGGCAGCAGTTGTTAGCGGTGGCGTAGTTACCTGGGCAAAAATCGACAAGGCGACAACTGTTTCGGGTTTGGAAGTACTGCCTAAAGAACCTAATTGCATAATAATGTGATGTTTTAGCTTGTTGGAGTCTTCAATCTCTAAAGTTGCATTTGACCAGTGCCATAATCTATTTATCAGCCCAATATCCTTTATATGCATTTTTATAGTGTTTACTATAGTATTAACCATTGCATCGCATACTTCTGATGCACGTCTATCAAATTTATGCCAATGAGTTGTTAATAGTTCTAGTAATGTTTGTTGTAATACTTTCAAATGTGGTTCCAACAGCGTTGCACTGAATTGCTGTTGTTGCAATGCCGTGCGCTCCGCGGCAATACTACTAAGAACTCTTTTAATAATTATTGCACTTAATGAAGGAGCATTATTTTGGACGCGTTGATTAAAGCGCTGCAATTCTTCATGTAACTCTTGTAATGGCGCATCAAAATACTCGACAGGGGTATAGTGTAACACAGCTTCAAATGTAGCTGGTTGGTATCTTAAAATGTTATTTGGATTATAAAATCTGGCAGCTCTTCCTTGCGCATTCTGCAGCATTTCATAAGCAGCTGGTATATTTCCATCTTGTAACAATTCGCGAATAGTTTGCAACGATGTATTAATGCTACGTTGCGCGGCAATATCATGCTTGCGTTCCGTCTCAAGCCGTTCTCTTTCACGTTGTGCGTTTAATTCTGGAATAACACGAGCATTTAGCTGCTCTAATGCATGAAAGTTCTCCGATTCTTCAGCATTAAGGAACTCACGATATCTTGTATAAGTATCTAATAGAAAACGAATCTCAATATGTATTGGTCCATAATCGGTTAATGGAAATTGAGTTGCAAGGGCACAATTGACTCTTTGATTTATGTTGTGTTGTTGACGATACCAATTGATTTTATTTTCAATTAAAACATAACCATCTGGGTATTTAAGAGACAGTAGATCATAAATTTCCTTTACAGCTGCTAATTTTGTAGCAGCCCTAGTTCGTGCCTGTTCATCTTGTCTTAAGTCAATAGCCATGGCAGATTCTAATTGTAGTTTTGCATCAAAAAGCAAAGCAGCTTTGCACAGCTCTAGTAGTTTTTGTTTGGTAGTATATAAGGGTGATAAATACTTTATATCTAAAGCCTTTAATTCAGCATAAGCTTTGCGATGATCACGAAGTGATATATGGCAGTTTGCTATTGCAAGATCGCATTCATCATTTAATTCTTTATAGTGATCAATATGTTGGAATGAAAACACAAACTCTTGCTCAGGGCGCTTTCTATAATGTTCGTTTAACGCAACCACTATTCCTTTGGCACGTTGGTATTCTACCAAACCTAGTTGATGTTGTTGTGCAAAGGCATAAGTATTTCCCATGCTCATAAAAGATCTAAATTGATCTTGCAACAACTGCGTATGTCTGTCATGGGATTGTATTGCTTCTTGTTTACGCTGTTTCTCTAATTCAGCTCGCTCCTTTTTGGCCCGCTCTAACTCCTTGAGCCGCTCTGCTTCTACTCTTTCTAATTCTCTAATTAATCTGGCTTCATTATCTTTGCGACGTTGCTCATCTAAGCGCTGCTGCTCGGTTAAGTATTGCTGAGTTTGCTTAAGGCTTGTAACTTTGAGTTCCAGTTGTTTAGTACGTTGGTCTTGCGAGCCATCTCTGCTAGGGCCAGATGCGCTACCCAAGCTGTCAGTACTTTTAATACTATCGGTACTTTTTGATCTTGCAGGCGCAGCACCTGTGTTTCCAGAGCTTCCTCGCCATGCTAGCTCTAATTCTTCTTCTACACCTTGCATGTCTGTTGCAGGATTATCAGATGCAGCTGGTTGAGATTCGCGTAACTTATCAATAGCTGCTTGCAGTTCTGGATTTGGAAACATAGGCGCTCCTAGTTTTTGTTGAGTACTGAATTTGCGGTTAATGGCTCGACCAGGTAAAGTGAGAAATTTCATAAGCATCCTACTTTATTATTAAGTTTTTAGTGTAACCTGCACTACCTAACTACCGCAAGTATAGGTGTCGTCATGTGAAACATGGAAAATTTAGCTGACTGAGTTGTAGCTGCGTACCTACTGTCGCGTACCTACTTTACATGGCTAAATTAATATGGCAAAATCGCCGCTTTATCCAAATAAAATATAGAACATGACAATACTAGGAATCGATTTAGGTACTACTAATAGCCTTTGCAGTGCATTCATAGACGGTAAAGCAGTGCTAATTCCCAATATACATGCTGAATACATGACTCCGTCGGTTATAGCGCTTAATGATCAAAATGAAATCGTGATCGGTAAGGCTGCGCTAGAATATGCTGCGATAAATAAGTTTAACGCAGTTAAAAGCTTTAAACGCTTTATGGGATCAAACAAAGTATTTAAATTAGGCTCGCAAGAATTTCGTGCTGAAGAATTATCAGCATTAATTCTCAAAAATTTAAAACAAGATGCAGAGTTATTTTTGGGCAAAAGCATTGATACTGCAATTATTTCTGTGCCAGCATATTTTAATAACAAGCAACGTAATGCTACTAAACTTGCTGCAGAGATGGCAGGTTTAAAAGTATCACGTTTAATTAATGAGCCTACAGCCGCAGCGCTGTGTTACGGAATTGCTAACAAAGATCAAAACACCAAATATTTAGTGTTTGACTTGGGTGGCGGAACCTTTGACATTACCATTATGGAATTATTCGAAGGAATTTTAGAAGTACGTGCCTCAGCAGGTGATAACTTATTAGGTGGTGATGATTTTAACGATGCAATAGTACATGATTTTTGCAAGCATAATAATTGGATGTTGGCAGATTTAGATCCTAAGCTTCAAAATCAACTATGGGTTCAAGCGGAAAAGTGTAAAATATACTTGAATGATAGTAAAAACACGGATTTCGAAATTAATTGCGAATCTGAAGGTGCAAGTTATTCAAAAGTTTACACAGCGAAAGATCTGGAAACTATTTTCAGTCCATTAATAGATCGTTTACTAAAACCAATTAAACGCGCTTTGAATGATTCAAGTTTGGTCGCAGAAGAACTAGATGCAGTAATTTTTGTGGGCGGCGCTACTAAACTCGCCAACTTAAGTAAAATTTGTGCCAGATTATTTAAGAAATTGCCATTTGTATTTCATGATCCGCAACATGTGGTGGCATTAGGTGCAGCAACCTTAGCAGGCATGCAAGAAAATAATACTGAACTAAGCGAGTTTGTATTAACTGATGTTAGCCCATATACGCTTGGCACTAGCTGTATAGTCGGTGATGAACAACACGGCTATCAATTAGAATTTTCACCTATTATTGACCGCAATTCTACTTTGCCAACTAGTAAATCGCGTACGTACTACATCGAGCCGCAGCAAAAGCATATTTTAATTGATGTTTATCAAGGAGAAAGTCGCAAATTAGAAAATAATATCAAAATTGCCGAATTTAATCTTGATGTTCCTAAGGTAACCGATGACCGTCAATTTTTAGAGATTAGATTCACTTATGATAACAATGGAATTTTAGAAGTAGAAATTCAATTTAAAAACTCTAATTCTAAAAAGTTCGTAGTTAAAGAATCGTGTGGCAGCTTAAGCGATGCTGAAATAGAAGCAGCGTTATCTAAGTTAAGCGCTTTAAAAATTCATCCACGAGAAAAAGATATTAATACGACAATTTTGGCTCGGGCTGAGCGCTTATATGAAGAAAATATTGGCGAAATACGCGAAGAATTGAGTTTTCAGATAAGGAAGTTTCAAGCGGCATTGGAAACTCAAGAGGAAAGCACTATCGAGTTAGCTCGTTTCGAATTCGCGACGTTTTTAGATGAGTTTGAATTTGCATATGAATGAATATTGGGAAATTCTCGAGCTTGAACCGACAACAGATTATAACCTAGTAAAACGCGCGTATGCGAAATTAATTAAGCAGTTTAAGCCAGATCAGCATCCTGAAAAATTTAAAATTATTCGTAATGCATATGAAATTGTAACTAATCATTTAAATGATCCTGAAGAAGTTGTGGAGCAAAATGATAGCCATGCTTCTGAAACGCTCAACGCAGATGAAGACAATGATGTAGCAGATCCAAATGAGCTAGAACTACAAGTAGTCATGGACATGTTTTATAGCTTATATACTGAGCTTGATACACGTAATGATGTTGCTGCATGGCGTGAGGTGATCCAAAAATATTCAGTAGAACTTAGTTTGGAGCCAGAGTTCGGTCTTTTTTTAATTCGCAATTTAATTAAAAATGAATACCTCTATAAAACTGAAAAGATTTTAAGTCCAGATGTTTTTATTCTGTTATTTGATTTCTTTGAAATAACCCTGGATGATTTCCTTTTTGAAGAGTATCACCCAGAGATCGCTACGGACTTGTCAAACCGAATATCACAGCGGCGCTTTGAATTAAATATAGAGCAAACCGTAGCATCTAATTTAAACAAGAATAATCCATATTATGAAGCACAAGCTGAGAATTTTTTGCACAAGCAAATATTAAGGCACGATATTGTATACCTGCAGCAAAACGTAAATAATTTTATAAATCAGCTGCGCAAGGAAGATCCTGGCTATTTTACTGTGTTACGTCGAGTAGCATTTAGGTATATGCTAGAGCAGTATACGCGTCCGGATAGAGAATTAAACGAGATTCTGGCCGGCTTTTTATACTATATTTTACATCTAAGGCAACATAAAAAAGATTTAATGCGTACTTTTGTTGGTGGCAACTATAATACCAATGATTTGGAAAATTGCTTAGCTTATTCCAAAGCTGCATTTCTGAGACATATACGAACTACTAGGATGCAAATTGAGCAGTGGCTCGTGCGTGGTTATGTAGCCTTCATGCTAGTGGCCATTGCATATATTCTAATTTAATTACTCTGAGAGTTACTTAAATTTACTTAATTTTTAATTTGCAGCGCGCCACACCCGTTGTGCAATCGGGTCAGGACACAATCAGTTGACATTCTGACTTCCTTTTGGTACGATTCCGGCAACAATAAAAACAATAAAACGGGGTAGTACAATGAAAAAGTTAGGCTGGTTGGCATTGGGTATGTTACTTGCTGAAGCTGTTACTGGTGCAACTACAACTAATTCTACTGCAGTTAATGGGGCTGATCTTGCGACAAACCCAAACCCGGCAACTGCAAATCCTACATTGAAACCAAGCCGTATACCCACTTTAAAGCCAACCCGCAAGCCAACAGTTAAGCCAACGCGTCAGCCTAGTTTAAGGCCAACGAAGCGGCCATCTACTAAACGCCCAACGCTTAAACCAACCCGTAAACCGACATTAATGCCAACATTTGTGCCATCACTAGCCCCCACCTACTTGCCAACATTAGCACCGATTACAGCTGTGCCATCAGCTATGCCATCGATTGCGCCCTCTAGTACGCCATCTGCAACCCCCTCAGCAACACCGTCACAGACTCCATCCAATGCGCCATCACGTGCTCCTTGGAATACCCATGAGTTTGAGGTAAATATTGCTAAAATATTAGTAAAGGATAACCAGGTAAAATTAAGGTTAGCGTTTCCAAATGGTTGTACTGGGACTGTGACCTTAATGCCTGCGACAGTTTCACAATTATTTTTAGGTAATGGCTGTAATTCTTGTGAAATTGGCCAAAGCTTACGCCCAACAGCTGCACCTACTTATACAAAAGCTCCAACTCGTAAACCTAAACCGCAACCAGAGCCTACTCCGCGACCGCGCAAGCCAACTACACAACGTACCAAGGGGCCAACTACTAACCCGACCCCGGAGCCAACAACTAGGAAACCGCATGCTACTAGAAAACCAACTCCGAACCCGGTACCGACACATCGCCCAACGCCAAAGCGTACTACGCAACGGCCAACTTGTAAGCCTACCAATACGCGTCAAGGTATAATGTTTGCTGCTGCTGAAGATGCTGCACGGACCGGTAAAATTTTTAAGGTGCGCTTAGCAGATTCTTCGATTGCAAGTTTTAAGATCCAACAAGGGATGATTGTATCACTGCAAGGCATGTTACAGGTGCGAGCGCAATTTACTAATGGATGTACCGTTATATTAAATATTCCGTCTTTTTCAAATACTTTACAGGTACATAAAAACGCTTGCATGAAATGTGCCGCTACATTTTCACCCGTACCAACAGTGCCAACCCGAAAACCAACTCCGCAACCGCGCCATCCTTCTACCAGAAGACCACATAGTACGCGTTCACCTGTAACTCCAGAGCCAACTACAAATGAGCCTACACCAAAACCAACACGGCGTCCTGTAGCTACTAAAAGACCAACACCACCAACGCCGCGGCCAACACCTCCAACACCGCGACCACATAATCCCACCCATCGACCAACTTGCGGCTGTGGTGGGGCAAGAGAAGCAATATTATTTAATGATGCTAATGCGACGCGAAATGCGACAATAAATCTTGCAGCACAAAATACAAGCGATGCGAAATCTCCTGCAAGATTACGTGGTCTAAATCCCTAATTTTTGCAACCAGGTTGTAATAATTGCAATTTGATCTGGGGTTTTGAGCATAGGTGCATGACCGCAATTTGCAACTTCGTGCACTTCTGTTTTTGGTCCAGTAGTTTGCATGCGATCGGTAGTGTCGCGTAATAATATATCTGAAGTACCACCTCTAATTACCAGCACTGGGCATTTGATCTTTTCCCATAAATGCCAAAGTTTTATATCGAAGAAAATAAATTTCATAAATGGGTTTGAAAATATATGTGGATCATACGCTAGTATATAAGATCCATCAGGCTGTTTTTTCACGTTATGCTCGGTAGTGTAGTGCCACAGTTCGTCGCTAAGATTATCCGAGTCTTTGTACGCCTTTCTTAAATATTGCTCAACTTCTTGCAAAGAAGCAAATTTCTGCGGCGGTTTGCCATATTTTCCAATTCTTATTAAACCAGCATGCCCAATTTCAGCGCCAATGTCATTCAAGACTAAAGCTTTTATAGGAGTATTAGGTAATCCCGCGAGATGCATTCCTAATATTCCCCCGAGAGATGTACCGATCCAAATCAAATTTGGCACATCCATGCGCGCCATCAGTGCCGCAATATCTGCCATGTATTGTGCCTGGTTGTATAAATGGGAAGTGCCAAACCAGGTACTATTGCCCCGACCGATCAAATCTGGACACACTATGCGGTGATCTGAACTTAAAGTCATAGCAAGCTGATCAAAATCTCTACCGTTTCGGGTTAAACCATGCACACAGAGGATGCTTCGTGATTTATTATCGCCCCATTCAGTATAAGCCATACTATGGAAGCCTATCGGGCTTAGGCATGACACGTATTTTTGTTGCATATTAAGATCCAGTTTTCAGATTCTATTACAGTTTAGTCTAAAAATAACAGTGAATCGAATAACTTAATATGCTGGATAGTATTGAGATAAGGTATTTGCGAACCAATTATCAACAGATAGAATTCCGTAGCTGTGCTACAAAATTACAACCAGGCTGAGTTTCGGTGTTACCTTCGCTGTGTGGCGTTGTGGTCACATGCTCATCGCGTTTCATATCGTTAAAAAGAAGTGGTTTATGCAAATCGTCAATTGCAAGGGTAGGTGAGTTATGTCTTAGTATCTCGGTAAAATGTCGTAAATCTTTAGTTGAAGAGATTTCAACTTTGGTATATCCGTGTTGTAAATACAAGTTTGACGAGAGTAGGATTAAAGGATCTTTATTGCTTTTAGAAGCATCAATTGTGTCGCAGTCACTTAGTATTTGGTCGATTAAATCATTAATATCTTGCGCAGTGATATTGTAACCAATATTTATTACGCGCTGTGTATTAGTACCAAGGCCAAGGTGAATATCATTAGAACTTTTATGACCAAATGTATACTGGCCGTGAGCAAAAGTTGGCATACTATTTCCTAAATTTAAATCATTATGTAAAAAACTAAAAAAATACTATCATACAATATCTTTTTCGTAAACTTGACAATTATTGTATTTAGTGTAAAAAAGCTATTAGGTTAAGGTCATAAACTGAATCTAGCACTTTAGGAGTAGTATTATGCAGTTATTATCCGCAGCACAACGTCAGCTGTTTTCACGTAACCTTTCTGAGATAATCACAAGAGGTTCTTTGTTTACTGCAAATCCTTTGTTACGGTCGTATTTGTCGGGAAATCTACCATCCCTGCAAAGAGTTATTAAATTAATCAATTTACCTAGAAAATCATGTCAACATGATTTTACTAGAGCAGCATTAGTAGTTGAAATATTATCTTTATTTCCTAATCCTAAAGATCGGATCGCGATTATGCAGGATGCTGGAGAAAACAGTGCGATTCGTGCGGCAATCAATTTAGGCTATCCTGAAACCTTTCATAGTTTATACCAGCTTGGCTCAGGACTACAGCAATTTGCGCCAGGGGTACATTTACCGCAGCATAGTTTGCCGGAGATGCGGGAATTAATATCGCAAAGCGAATTAGCCAAACTGAAAGGTGCTTCTTTAAATGCTACTTGGGCGCAAATATTTGGGAATGAATTGGCATTGCATCCTAAAATTCGCCCTTAAATTCTAGATTGACCCAGACCTACGCATAAATACCTAAATGCCTAAAATGCATAAATGGGCAATGAATGCTATTTTATATATAGTCATTGCCATTTAAATTGAGGCGTTGTTAGGCTTAGACTATAGATATGCAAGAGGTACTTATGTCCTGGATCGATTTTATTAATAAGCTAAAGAGTACGCCAATACACTGTACCGAACCAGTACAGCCAAGCCGCTATGGTAGCATGCCAGATCTGTATTTTAGCGCGATCCTCCCTAGTAGCACATTACCTAATAACGATCTAAACTCATGCTTTGTTACAATTGGTATTTCTGATCTAGCAGGCTCTGCTTTATTCATGGATGAGCCAAATATAATAGTTATTGATTGGAACAAAAATGTTTTAAATACCATTGAAACTCGGATCCAAGAGTTACAAGATGTTTTTAAATCTGAAAATTATGAACCACATAAATT
>JAGVLG010000090.1 GCA_020054325.1 Gammaproteobacteria bacterium | reverse complement strand
TATTTATTCGATATTCTCATGGATGCTCAAAATTCCCAAGCCAAGCCCTGTGAGCAATCGCTTACATGAAACGTGTAAATGCAGTGCGATTGCCCTAATATAATCAATCAGAATAAAACATTCCAAGTAATTGAAGTGCTTGATTATATCGAAATGCTTTATAAAGCATATAAAAATTCTAGCCAGATCCCGCAGCATTCTTATTTTCATTTAATCTTACAATTATGCTTAGACACAAATTTTATTAATAACTTTAAGAAATGCCAAGAGCCTAGTAATGATAATGGTTTTACAACTAGCGAAGTCTTGTTCAACATGTTAAGGTATTTTATCAGAGAAAATACTGATTCCGGTAAGGATATAGTACAGCAAGGACTAGAAATAATTTTTTCTGATAACGTAACGTCTCTTCTAATACAAATGACGCAACATCCATATTACCAGCAAACAAATAGCCTTAATGAAACATTAGAGGATTTGTCTGATCATTTATCAGAATTAAAAATATTGCAAACCTTGATGCAAGGTCAAAACAAACGCACCTTTTTACCAGCATTGCAGCTTGTAACTTTTAAATTACAAGATTCTGAAATTAAATTCTGTATAGAAGAAATTCTTTCAAAAATGGGCGTGGATTTTAAAGATGATCATATTATAGAGCAATTCCTAGATTTAGGCTTTAAACTACAAGAAAATACCGAATTACGTAGCCAACAAAAATTAAACTTATTGGCAGCTTGTCTAGCAAATCCTAAAATCGAAGTTACTAAGCCCTACGCAAACAAACCTGATGATATAAATCCTATTATCTCAGCTGCTATAGCGAATTGTGGTCCGAACGTAATAACATGTATCCCCTTTACCGAGAATGGCCAACCCAAGGCTATCATTTCTATACCAAAACAGATAGGCCGCAAGAATTTGATATTAACCGCAGATGAGCAAAATTCTTCAATATTAGCTGCAGCTACTTCGCGCCAAAAATTTATACAGTTTTTGCATGTCGACAACACAAATGCAAAACCAGCAAAACGTGACAAATATCTGCTTAACGTAAAAAACAAATTAGATGCTCTGGGGTTGTATCCCAAAAGTTCTTCGATGCTGCGCAGCAATTTGTCATATGCTCTGATATTGCTAACGCTTGAGACCAAGCAATTTAATCATGCATTAGAGCAATTATCAAGTAAAACTATCGAACAGATTGCCTTTGCTGCCATGCAAACTTCTCTGGGATTTTTTACTAGCCAACGCCAGATCCAATTCTTTATCCGCAATATAATAATGCAACGCGACTCTGCAGCTCTCTTCTCCTATGGAGTATCTTTAAGCAGAGCGCCAGCAAATATCGCAAGCGAAGCTTACCCTCGTTTCAAAAGTTTTATTCAATCTGTATGCTCGCCCAACGCAGTTGAGTTTTATAACCACAGATATGACATTAAGGGTAATCAACATCTACAGGCACTTAATAATTTAAGCGCTATTTTCTTTATGGCCTGGCAACAAAGATATAGTTTACCACTCGAAAAAGTTTACGATATTTTCAAATTACAGAATGCAACTAAACAGATTGATATAAGAAAGTTCCTATTCAATGTTGTTGTTAATCATAAACATTTACCGCAAACCCAGCCATTTGATATGGTTTATAGTTACTTTACCGATAATGACAACCATAACAGAGCGCTTATTAGGAAAAATTTAAAAAATCTCCTAAAAGATACAACCAGCCGGCAACATAAAGAACATAAATATGTACAGGCAATTATATACTTATACGAATTAGATAAAACAGATAAAAATAACAAACTTCGACTCATACAATGTGCTTTAAGCCAAAGAATCCACTACGAATTGAACAATGATTTAATGGCATTGTTTCGAAGCCTTGCTAGTAATGATTACTCAATGCAAAATATTGACTTAGGTAAATATACGATATCCCTAACAAATGAGCCTTATATTCTAACCAGGTTAGGAGAAGATGTTGCTGGTAGTTGTCAAAGGCTTAGAGGTAATGCACAATTAAACTATGCGCTATTAGGATACATACTATCTGGGCATGTTGCGGCAATTGTTATAACAGATCAGAGCAAAAAAATATGTTGCCGAGCTATTGTGCGCGTTTGCATCGACGATACAGCTCAAGCACCAGTATTACAGATAGATCGAATTTATAGCAGCGCGCATTATAATATCTTTGCTGACGCCATATATGCATTTGCTAAAATGTTGGGTCTGAAGCTCAATTGCACCGTAGTAGCAAGTGAAAGTTTAGCGGATGCAAGTTATCCTAACAGACTGAGTATTAAACATTTGGAAAGCCCGGAATATGTGGATGCGCTACATGGGATCCAATATGTGCCCTATTCTTTAGGTTCTATGGGGCTACTGTTTAACTATAATGCCTTCAAAGACTCATGGTTACAACGCTTGTTAGAGCATGAAAAAACTGCGCAGCGTTTGTTAAATGAGAATAGTGTTGCAAGATATAGTTTGACAGTAATTCCTTGATAATTCTAAATTTGCAGCGCAGCTGTATAATTACTGCATGCAATGGCCATGTTGACTAAGCCAGGTTAGTCCGGTTATGCTATAATTTATTCAGGTAATATAGATGGGTTGCAGATAATGTTAGTGAATATACACGAAGCAAAAACAAAATTCTCAAATCTTATTCAGCGGGCGCTAAACGGCGAGGAGATCATTATAGCGAAAGACGGGACTCCATTAATTAAATTAACGCCTTATAATCCTGAGTTAAGCAAGCGTAAAGGTGGTCAATTAAAAGATTTAATGCACTTTGATCCAGACTTTGATCAGCCATTACCAAACGAAGTATTAGATAGATTCAACAAGGATTAACGATGCGGTATTTATTAGACACCCATGTATTACTATGGTGGTTAGTAGATCCTGACAAACTAACCAGTAAAGCAAGGGATATCATTGAAGACAAGGCAAATACCATTTTTATAAGCAGTGTTTCAATATGGGAAATGACCATTAAAAAGGATCTAGGAAAATTGAATATCCCCAATAATATTTTGGCAGTAATTCGTTCCGAAGGAATACAATTTCTTTCACTAAGCGCGGAAGAATGCCTAGGGCTGGTAGATTTACCCAAACTCCATAATGATCCTTTCGACCGAATGCTCATAATACAAGCTAAATTCAACGATTTAGTAATGATTACCAAAGATCCACAAATTTTAGAATATCCTGTAATAGCAGTTAAAGCTTGACTGCTGTGAGAGTAAGTCTATTCCAATTGAATAATGCGTCTGAAATTAGCAAGGCCTATAGTCGTACAAATGACTTTACCTTTGCTGAGTATTGACAGCTCAAAAAGCTATTGGCATAATGGCCTTCACTTTCATTTGGGGTGTCGCCAAGTGGTAAGGCACTGGGTTTTGATCCCAGCATTCAGAGGTTCGAATCCTTTCACCCCAGCCAATGCTTTGTGCTAGCTAAGCAAATAACTGTTCCGTCTCAAGAGCTTTTTTAACTGCATCCCGCTGTGCAATCATGTCATAGTATTTAACGATATTCGGCCAACTCGTAAATTCTAAACCAGTATTCACTAATTTTACCCAACGCAGAATCGTGAATAAATAGGCATCTGCTGCAGTATATTTTTGCCCAGCAATAAACTTTTGTTTCGCTAATAATTGATCTACAAAATCTAAACGCTTTTGCAATCGTGCGCGCGTCATATCTTTATATTCTTCTGGCGTAGCCTTATTAAAGAATGGGCTAAAGCCTTTGTGAAGCTCAGATGAAATAAAAGTTAATGCTGAGTAGATCTCAGCTCTTTCGAATGGATCATCTACTGCTTCCAAGTAACTCAAAATTGCAGCGGCCTCAGTTAAAACTTTACCATTCTCTAACATAAGAGTTGGGACATAACCTTTGGGATTTATATCCTTAAGTAAAGTACCATCTTCAACTAAGCCATCCTTTAGATTTACTTTTTTTAAATTAAATGCTTGTTGCTTTTCCAACAATGTTACATGCACGCCTAATGAACATGCTCCTGGCGAATAATATAATGTGACCACGCTAAAATCCTTATATACATAATCAATTCAGTCATCTTAATCTTTGACAGCATTAAATTCAAGTTTAAACTTTATGTATCTATAATTTAAGGGGTAGCAAATGAATGAGTTTTTAAATCAATTTTCATCTCCTAGCAAAAGCCTACCAGATCTTTTAAAAGCACGAGCTGAACGCAAAGATCCGCCTTACCAATCACCTACCCCAGAAGTTGTTCAATACACCAAAGATTTATTAAATGCTCTTAAAAATTATGATATCAAAAGTACCGCAGCAAATTTAAATATATTAAATGATTTAATGTCAGATGCTAAACTTGGCATGATTGGTTTTAAAGTTGATAATACTGTACTGTTATTCCCAAAAGATCACGTAAAAGTCGGGATTATTATTTTTTTTACTTTTGGAGCTATGCAAATACCAGGCGATCCAACTACTTATAGTAATCCGGTTAAATGCCATGGTTTTTCATTTGAACATATTCTTAAAGATGGCGTCCAGGATGCTGCCCCAGATTTATTTTTCAAGACTAATGCCAAATTTGCAATTTTTGCAGCAGTGCATTCCTTATCATCTGCCGAGAAATCTGAATGTCAGGCTGGTCATGTTCTGTCTAATGCTGCACACTCAATCAATACTCTTTTTACTCCAGCATTCAGAACTTTGAAAAATTTATATCCTGAATCTCCAGTTTTTATTGTGCATGGTATGAGAACTGTTGAAGGTGGCCGGGAATTAATAATCGTGAACAACTACAGTGCTAACTGGCCACAAGCACGCATATCTTTACCACGCTTACTTGCAATGGGATTGTTACAAACTACCCTGAAACCACAAACCATTGTTACTGCAAACTTGCCAGGTTTTGTGGAATATGATGGGGCTACAATGCCATTAACTGGCGAGCTTGGTGCTAATACTTTTTTCTTAAACTTTCGCACGCAAAATACTTCTAATGTTATTGGGCATATTTACAACGATGCCGGATGTAATCGCGGCGCACAAGATAGTGGCTTTACTGCACATCTAGAATTAAATGGTGATTTTCGCTCTAAAGCTTCGCCAAAACGACAACAATTAATTGCAGCAATTAATGCAGCGATGTTTTTTTGGGTAAGATATCGCGCCGATTTGCATGCGAGCACAGTGATTGCAGCTAAATTTCCGGATGTTTTTGCTGATATGAAAAAATTTAGCAATCTATTCAGCAATGCAATGCTGAATCTGCTAAAAGAACCTGATCCCGTAGATCCTGACGATGATGTACCAGATGATGGAGTTGACGATCCAGATAATACTTCACAACCAGATCCAGATGGTGAGGTTGAATCGCCAGACTCTGAACCAGAGCCACAGCCTGAACCAGAGCCACAGCCTAAACCGGAGCCACAGCCTGAACCGGAGCCACAGCCTGAACCGGAGCCACAGCCTGAACCGGAGCCACAGCCTGAACCGGAGCCACAGCCTGCACCAGAGCCACAGCCTGAACCGGAGCCCCAACCTGCACCAGAGCCACAGCCTGAACCAGAGCCGCAGCCTGAACCAGAGCCACAACCAGACCCAGGACCAACTGCTGCTACAAATTGCTGCTGTCCGGCGTACCAATTATTCTTAGGCCGTAATAAAACAGCTTCTGCAGCAGTTAAACGAAAACCAAGCGGCGCTCGCTTAGAAATTAAGGGCTAACCCCAATAAAAGGGCAAGGCTAGCCTGTTGGTGATAAGCTAAAATGCCCGGTATTTCTGATACGCCGATTGTCCGTTTTAGTTAAACAACTTGATTCTCCATAATATACCCACGGTTGTCAAG
>JAGVLG010000016.1 GCA_020054325.1 Gammaproteobacteria bacterium | reverse complement strand
TTGCTGTGCTTGCTGCTGCCTAGAGCAACGTAACCGCGCAGTTACAATAATGCTAATTAACTGTTCTAGAGTGCTGTCAAAAACGTCATTAACAATCAGGTAATCATATTCATTACAATGCGATACTTCGATTTTAGCTTCTTCTAAACGCTTAGCAATCGTAGCTTTATCATCTAAATTTCGCGCCACCAAGCGACTCATTAGCTCCTTTTTACCGGGTGGCAATATGAAGACAGAAATTGTATCTGGAAATTGCTTGCGGATTTGTTGTGCACCCTGCCAGTCAATCTCTAATAGCACATCATAGCCTTGCTGCAAAGAATCCTGCACCCATTCACGCGAAGTACCATAGAAATTACCAAATACTGTCGCGTGCTCTAAGAACAGGTTTGCTTGTAGCATTGCATTAAAGCGCTCTGTAGTTACAAAATTATAATGCACCCCATCTTCTTCCCCAGCCCGCGGTTTGCGGGTAGTATGCGAGACAGACTTGCGCATACGCGGCATACGCTGGCGTAATGCATTAACCAAGCTAGTTTTACCTGTACCTGAGGGTGCAGATATGATAATTAATGAACCTTGTGTTTTCATCGCCATAGGATACAACATGCGCATAATCTCTGCCAACTTAAATGGGATCCGTTCCGCAGCTAAAAAAGGTTTTTTTGAATGGCTGCAACAGCAAAATGCCGATGTAGTGTGTTTACAAGAGACTCGGGCCAATGAATCTCAATTAACTGACAAAATCTTCAAACCAACTGGTTACTTTACTTATTTTTCTGAAGTCCAGCGTAAAGGGTACAGTGGGGTAGCGATTTTTTGCAAAAAGAAACCAGATGCTATTAAACATGGTTTAGGGTGGGAAGTAGCAGATACAGAAGGTCGCTATTTAGAAATTGCGTATGGTTCACTACGGATTGCTTCAGTTTATTTACCATCTGGTACTAGCGGCGAGGTACGCCAAGCAATTAAGTTTCATTTTCTAGATGAATTCCTGCCAATTTTGCAACAAATGATTAATGACAACAATCAATACATATTATGTGGCGATTGGAACATCGCCCATCAAAATATTGATCTAAAAAATTGGCGCACCAATCAAAAGACTTCTGGTTTCTTACCAGCAGAGCGCGCCTGGTTAGATCAATTATTCAATGAGGTAGGTTTTATTGATGCATTTCGTTATATGCATCCGGACAAAGTGCAATACACTTTTTGGTCGCAACGAGCTGGGGCTAGGGCCAACAATGTTGGCTGGCGGATTGATTACCAAATCATAACCCCAGATCTAGCAGATAAACTGCGCAGCGCTGAAGTTTATACTGCAGAGAATTTTTCAGATCATGCGCCATTAATTTTTGATTATGATATAGCCACAGCTTAAAATCGATTAGGGGCTGTTGACAATTCGCTAGGGCGAGTCAGAAAGTGTTGATTTTCTGTGCTTCGCTGCTCATTTACTCGCATGTAAACTGCGCTGCGATGCTCAAAAATCAACACTTTATGGCCGCCATAGTAGAATTGTCAACAGCCCCTAGACTATTTGTAATGCCTGACGTTGCTTCTGAATCAACTCAGTAATTGCATCTTGTGCGAGATCAAGCATACATTGCAATTGATCTAACTTGAATGGTCGCTCTTCCGCGGTACCTTGTACTTCAACAAATTCGCCATCAGCTGTCATAACCACATTCATGTCAGTTGCAGCATTAGAATCCTCGATGTAATCCAAGTCTACAATTGGCTGGCCATTGTAAATACCTACAGATACTGCAGCTACTAAATTTTTTAAAGGGTCGGTTTTAATTTGACCGGTACGCTTTAGATGGGTTATTGCATCTACTAAAGCAACGCATGCGCCAGTAATACTTGCGGTACGAGTACCGCCGTCGGCTTGTAATACATCGCAATCTAAAGTAATAGTGTTTTCGCCAATTAAATCCATATTAATCATCGCACGCAAAGATCTTGCAATTAATCTTTGAATTTCCATGGTACGCCCACCTGGCGAGCCACGAGTCACTTCGCGTTGCATCCGCTCACTAGTAGATCTTGGCAACATACCGTATTCAGCTGTAACCCACCCTTTACCAGTCCCTTTTAAAAAACGCGGTACACCAGGAATTACGCTTGCATTACAAATTACTCGAGTATCGCCAAATTCAACAAGTACTGAACCTTCAGCGTGTTTGGTGTAATTGCGCGTAATAGTTATGGGACGCAAAGAATTATGTGATCTACCACTAGGACGCATATATTATCTACCTGCTATATAATAAAATAGTCGGTTATTATAACTAAAAATTAATTCAAATACTACTAATAGACTTAACTTATTATCGCAGCAGACAGTAATTTGCTTTACAATTTAAGCTTAGTAGAATAAATTGTACGCTTAAGTTATGGAAATCTTTAAGCCCATTTGGATTAATATGGAAATTACAGAGTAACTAATCTTGAAGTTTAATTCTCCGTCTGCAATGAAAAAAGCCAATGCTTCTGAGCGAGAGATCCGTGCCTTTTTAATTAAAATATATGAAGAACCGCCAGTATACTATCAACATCGGAACGCCTCAACAAAATGTATAGAACAATTTTATTGTATTTGTAATTCATTTAAAGAATGCATAGCCACGCACTCTCCTGACGGAATTATCACTTTACAAGAAAGAATTGACAAATTACTAAGGAATATCGTAGTACATATTAAGCGATTCGATTTATATTCTGATCAAGAAAAAAGCAATATAAGAAATTTGTGTGACATTGGCAAAAAATACCTTGAGGAAATTGCATTCTACCTGTCTGAAGACCCTCTAAATCTGCCAGAAAATTTGCAATTGTTAATCGCTTTTTTTTACGAAGATCAAATCGAAGAATGTATTGGAGGAGTATTAAGTATCATCCAAGATTATTATTTAAAGTTTAAACATTGCCATCTGACTGATTTGCAATTTGCATGTTTGGAACAAATTAAACGAGATGCCAAAGCATTTATCGATGAATTTGATATATTATACTTTAGTCATGAATCTAAAAACAATATAGTTCGTGGCAATATTATATTGGAGCATTGTGAACGCCATTATGTAAATGCTTTATTTAATGCCGTCGCGGCCAAATTTACTATATTAAAACCAATTACTGATGGCTATTTAATTACATTTCCAGATCCGCGCTGGCAAGAAGAATTCGCTGCCAATTACACTGCCAATGATATATTAGAAATTTACCTCGAATATTTAATAAATTCATTGCCGCAACTACCGCAAGAATTCGATCTGCTGCAATATCAAGCCTTTTGTCGTAATATTAATGCAATTGGAGCAGATCCAAAATTTAGCATATATGTCTGTACAGATAAATATAGGTTACATAAAGACGCTACTAGGATTATTCGACATAGTTTAATTAAACGGTTAATTGCTAGCAATGTAATAAAACTTGAACCATTTGAATTGCAGCATATATTCGAATCAAACAAGACATACCAAATCTTTTTAATTGGCGAGCCAAGCAAACGTTGGATAGAAGAAACAGATGCACATGGCGAGAGAAGGATTATAACTTTTGATAAAACTCTACCAAATGAATTTTTGGATCTAGCCCTGAGTGCAAGAATAAAAATTCCACTTTTAAAAGAGGCGTTATTAATTACTGCTGCAGCTAACAATAACGTGTTTATGTTAGACATTCTATATATGAATGGTTGCGATCTTAATTGCAAGGATCAATTTGGCCGTAGTCTACTAACAATTGCAGTACTGTACAATTCATTAGCCTTTATTAGAAGAATTATCAGTTTAAATGAAAAAGCATTAAACTCGAGCGACAGCAATGAATACACAGCGCTTATGTGGGCTGCAAAATTAAACCATGAAGAAGCTGCAGCTATATTATTAGCACATAAAGAAACAAATACTGAGAGTCAAACTTCCAAACATGCTACTGCCCTACTAATTGCTAGTTATTACGGTTCGGATGAAGTTTTGCGAGAATTAATACGGGACCCACGAGTCAACATTAGAGCTATCGATCGCAATGGTAACTCTTGTCTGCATTTAGCTGCTTTATACAATCGACTCAGCACTGCAGAAATCTTAATTACTCATGTAAATATTAACTTAAATCAAAAAGCTCATAATGGTTTTACACCATTACATATTGTTGCTGCTGCTGGATTAAATTCATTTATGGCTTTTTTGTTAAACATCGATAATGCTGCCACCCCTCTAGATGTTAATGTTAGAGATATTAAAAATCGCACTCCGTTAATCAGCGCCTTATTATCTAATCATACTACAGCAGCATTATCGTTATTAGATGACAATCGCACAGATATAGCGGCAAAGGATTACCGTGGCAGGACAGCATACGAAATTGCCAAGGCAATTGATAATAAAATCATTATAGAGAGATTGGAAAAATTAGGGGTAGCAGACGAGCCACCAAGTAAGCGTGGTAGATGTCATGTTCAATAACTTAACTTTTGCTGACCATTACGAGAACATACGTTAATTGTCCTGTAAATCATTAACGATATTCAAATCATAAACACGCTTGAAATCGTAATTAATTTTTTGCAATTCAGCATGCTGCGCATCTAGCAATTTAACTTTTTTTGGAAAAGCATTTTTGATATCCTGAAACATAACTGAAGTTACGCTATTTAAAGCCGTGCATAATGGTTGAATTTTTTGAATAAGTACCGACATGGTTTGCAAACAAGCTTCAATCTGGTTTGGTAACCAAGAAATCACCGGAGTACCTCCGGTTGCTTGCGAATATCTAGTATTGGCCATAATATATTTTTGTACAAATTGCCAATGGCCATTTCTAAATAAATAAACCTGCTCGACAGCGGCTAATAAATATACTAAGCCATTGATATCATGCTGCAAAAAATAATCCACTATCGGTTTGTTTTGCATCGCAACCTGTAGATCTTGTAAAAAATTCTGCACACACTTCGGACGATACTGTCGCAAATCCAACAAATAAGCTGTTAATTCATTATGCGGATAAAATGCATCAATTCCCGTAAAAATATCTGCGGTAGGAATTATATCATCCTGTGCCCCTGTTTGACCGCGATATTGTCGGTATTCATCGCTGCGTTCATCGCCGGTCTTATATTGTACCCCGGGGCCAAATATAGCATCATTACCCTTGATACCCATTATAAAGATCCTAAAATCGTTATAATGACGATGATCTGATGCTTGCCACATAGTCTTGCGACGTTTATTCATTTCAATTAATGTTTCATAAAATAATTGGATCCCTTGTAATTCTTGAGATCCCAAAAACATGTAAATCGCTTTAATTAAATCCGGTGTTTTTTCATTTATGTAAACATGATCCATTATAAAACCAGTTTCATCAGCCCCACCGGTAAACGAACATGCCATTTTTAAATTTTTCCAAAATAATCCGGCAGTTGGATCAACTTTAATGTAATTTCCTAACGAGTAGGCATAATGATATTCTAGCCATGGCATTACTTGTAACTTATCCGCGACACATACAAATGGTTTTGCTAAATTTTTAGGTAGAATATTTAATGCCTTACCATAATTACCATCCTTTTGTGAATGATAAGCTGGTGTTAATAAATATGCTGAGCTTAAAAATGCATAAGCCCGAAATAGTGCTTGAATAATAAAACTGTCTGTTTCGTTACTTGGATCATAGACTGGTAATTCAGCCACGGCTTTATCAAGCAGTGCTTGATCCAAAATTAATTTAGGTAAAGCATCAATTATATTTTGCAGAGCTAAATATTGAACTGGTAACTTTGCTAAAGGATCTTTACAAGGCAAAAAACCAAATTGTGGGGAAACATTAAAAAAACCGTCGGTATATTGCTGCTGCATACTACGTACTTCCTTGTCGTCGCTACTAAAATTTATTCTCTAAAACGCTCAACACCTTCCATGATTGCTTTTTTAGCCATGGTACTATCTTGCCAACCTTGTACTTTAACCCATTTATTAGGTTCTAAGTCTTTGTAATGTTCAAAAAAATGCGCAATTCTATCTAACACAAATTGTCCTAAATCTTGCGGTTCCCGAATGTTTTTATAAAGAGGCGTAAGCTTATCTATCGGAACAGCAAGAATTTTATTATCTTCGCCAGATTCGTCTGTCATGCTTAACATACCAATCGGTCGCATACAAATTACTGAACTTGAAATTAAGGGTAACGGGCTAATTACTAAAACATCTAATGGATCACCATCATTGCCTAAGGTATTTGGAATATAACCGTAATCACATGGGTAGCGCATTGATGTACTCATAAAGCGATCTACAAACATCGTGCTGGTAGTTTTATCAACCTCGTATTTAACTGGCTCACTTTGTGCTGGAATTTCTATGACTACGTTTATTTCGTCTGGAATATTCTTACCGGAAGTAACTGCGTTTAACATTAGAAATTCCTTAAAGTATTTGTTAATTTGATTCTAATATAATGGTTACCCATTGTTCAACCTGCTATTATATTATGGTTATTAAACTTCAATTAGTTTATGTTAATTTCACAACCGACATAGTTAAAGGATATGATTATGAATAGTTCACTTTTGGTTAAAAGTTCCATTTTAGCTCTAGCTTTGAGTTTTTCGCCTGCAGCATTTTGTGATGATGATGATTCGATCAGCAAAAAAGCTCATGAAAAAGATATGTCTGAAATGCACGACAAAATGAAAAAGCTTAAGGAAGAAGTAGAAAAATTCAAAGAAAGCACTGCTGAAGATTTCAAAAAACTACGCAAAGATGTTCAAGAGATGAAAGATGACATGCATAAAAAAATGGAAAAAATGCATGATAAAATGAAAGATGACTCCAAAAAGAAAGCTGAAGAAAAGAAAAGTCTTTCAAGCGACTAGTAAAGTGTGGTGGGCGATCTTGTAGAAAATTATCTACTCACTAATCCAGGCATTTAAAGTTGCGAGCAGTGGTAAATTTTTATGTTGTACTCGGGCGCGTTGGAGAA
>JAGVLG010000059.1 GCA_020054325.1 Gammaproteobacteria bacterium | reverse complement strand
TTGACAACCGTGGGTATATTATGGAGAATCAAGTTGTTTAACTAAAACGGACAATCGGCGTATCAGAAATACCGGGCATTTTAGCTTATCACCAACATATTGTCATATGTTTTGTTGCATACACACGTAATCAATTACTTCACAAAAACAATGGATCATAAAAATATGCGCTTCTTGAATTCTGGACGTGGTATTTGATGGCACACATAATTGTAAATCGCTGGGCAGCAAATAATCCTTCAAACGGCCGCCACCTTTACCTGTAAGCACCAATACTTGCATTTGCTTTATATGTGCAGCCTCAATAGCCCGAATAATATTTTCAGAATTACCGCTGGTGGTAATTGCAAGTAGCACATCATTTGCTTGTCCTAAAGCCTGAATTTGACGTGCAAATACTTGATCATAGCCATAATCATTACCTATAGCCGTCAATGCCGATGTATCAGTGTTCAAACAAATAGCTGGCATACCAGGTCGTTCTTTTACATAGCGTCCGACTAGCTCTGCTGCAAAATGTTGCGCATCGCTGGCAGAACCACCATTGCCACAGCATAAAATCTTATTGCCGCGCTGAATACAATTAGCTAACAATTCGCCAGCTTGTACTATTGTCTCACTAAGCTGCAATAAATTTTGTTTGGAGGTTATGCTTTCATCAAGTTGTTGTCGAATAAGATTTAAAGTATTCATAATTTTATCCAGGATTTTGCAAGGTTGGTCGTAATTTTTTCGGTGATTCAACAGCTATATGAGTTTTAAGTTTATGTATGAATTCATTATGTCCTTCAAACAAGGCTTTAAAGGATGCAGGAAGTGTTGTATTTTGTTGAATGTTATTAAAGTATTCGATAATTTTTGGCACAGCTTCGCTGAAAATGCTGCGTTGTCGCCAAGCTTGCCGCACTGCAATGACTAAATCTTTTAAGAGCATAATATCTTTTGCAACACTAGTATCTGCAGTATGCGTATCCATCACATTTCTTAAAATTGTAGCTAATTCCTGTAACATAAAAATTCTGGCATAACGATGAAACTCTATTAGTTCGCTAAGCTCCGCTGAATAATAATAGACATCAGCCAATTTTTTATCATCGGCCTGGTAATGCTGCAAAAGAATAGCAAGATGCTTGTTCAAAACTTCAATGCTTTGCCGCGGTAGATCACCGTTACAAAAAGCAAACATTTCTAAAATGCAACTTAAGGTCTTAATTTTAAAAATTGTATTTATTGAACCAATTATTGATGCCGTGTTTATTGTAAGCATTCGCATTGCGGGGTAATTGTCGTCAATTAGGCGGAATGCTTCGGGATAGCATTTGAGTTTAGTACTTAATTCTTCTTGTACTTGTCGGTATACGGCTACTAGCGCATTTTGGGCTATTGCCGGGTACTGTTCTGCAATGGCTAAGATAACACTTGGGATTGTAGCGCGTTTATTTAATACGGGTTCAGTTAGATTATCTATAGCATGAGCAATTTTGCGACCGTAATTTTGTACAATTGCTGCTTTGAAATGTGGCTTTAGTATTTTGTTGTCTGCGGCTGAGAGTACCAAGAAGAGATAATTGTTGCCCCTTGTAAAGCGCGGACAAGGATACACCAATTGCCGTGCTATAATTCCTGCGCTATAGGCATCATTCAACGTACTATAATTAACTATTCCGTGACGTAACTCTGATATTACCTCTGGTGCGACATAACTAGTGGTCCAGCGACTATGAAGCGCAAATTGTGTTGGAAAGGATTCCTTGCTATTGACACATGTTTCAAAATCAATAGTAGTTACCACATCTTCTTTACCAAAAATACAGTTTTCTGGTTTTAAATCGTTATGAATAATACCTTGAGAGTGTAAGAGCGCAAATGACAAGAGGTGTAGTAAAGTTACGTATATATTTCCCTCTTTTTCTTTTTCTGACAATAAATAATAAGCCCGTCTACTCTCTGCATTAAGATATTTGTTAATTTTAACGAGCATATGTTGAAAACTATCGTTTCCTGCATAGTAAGGCATAACTATGTATAATTTATAACCTTTATCCGACATTGAAAATTGGTAGTTACGTGTTAAAGTTATGCCATTACGCCCGTATAAACTTAAAAATTTACCTTCTCGTTGTAAATATTCTAAATAGTTTTCAAACCTACCAGATTTCAGCGTAATTGTTTTTACAATACATGGAATCAAATTACTATGATCCGTGCTTTGAAATAATAATAATTTAATTTTACGAACGTGCGGCTTATCTTTGCTGTAATTTTGATTATATTCACTAATAGTAGCAGGCTCTTGCTGCACCTTTGGTAAAAGTGCTGGCTCTCCATTTAGAACTACAACAGATACTGGTAGGGGCCCATTAATATTTTGCGAAGGCAATCCCGCTAGTTGTTTGTTTTTTGTTCGATGCGCATGAATCTTTAAAACATTAGGATGACATCGTAAAATTTCACGCGCAACTTCTAACATCTTTAATAATTCAATTTCACTCCAAGGTTGTTGCCAATTTTCGACTGGCATCGCGGCAGGTGTGGAACTAAAAGAATCTTCAGCAATAATCTTTAACGTTTTATCATTGAAAGGATAGAATACGGCCAGATGCATTCTAGCGCGAAATTGAAGTAAAAATTCTGAAGATAGAAAATTACCACGTAAGTTGAGGTATCTTAATTTGACTGATACCAACCCTTCAATGACAGTTTGTAAATCAGTTAAAAGGTTATCGTTTAGGCTAGAGTTAAACAAATCCAAGGAATGTAAATTGACACAGGATTTTAACTTTTCAATAAAGAGCTTTTTTTTAGCGGCATCAGCACACAGCCCAGCGATATTTTGATTGCCAAAATATAGAAAAGTGATATGCTGTAACGCTTCGTTTTCAGTCGTCAGAAATTCGTACAAATTGTAAATGCAGCTTGTAATTGCACCCATTATGCTATGTCCTCAAATTATGCCTATTAAAATACCTTAATTTGTCTCAAAATTATATATGCTGGCTGTATATACAGTATTTTGCGAACTTTAAGCGAAGGTTTAAATCAAACCTAAGAGGTGGTGGGGGGTTTTGGTGCTTACATTGAATGATGCTTTAAAGCAAATAAAAATAGATAAGCGTTTCCTGGATTGAGAAGAAGTAAAACGAATCCTTCATGTATATAAACTAAATAATACTCCACGCCCGCGAGTCTAAATTGTTAATGGCATAGCATAAAATATAACGAAAATCCCAATACCTATCATAGGTGCAATAATTTATTGTTTTCTATTATGACTTTTAGCAGGGATTAGTGGTATGGTACCTCAACATATGCCAGTTGCAACCAGGGTTAATGAAATAAAAAAAGTGTTTCAAGATTTTGGGATTGCTATCGCGCCAAATTCAATTTTAGAGCAAACCATAAATGCTGAATTTGGGCGTGGTAAACGTAGTGTTTTAACAAAGATCATCACAGATTTGCAGCAGGATTCTGATGCGGCGGTTTTAGCTGAATGTATTGGCCATGCCCTAGCGCAGCATTCAGGGGATCCGCAGATTGCGGCAATAGCTAAGGTTATGCAACAAAGGGTTCCGAGCTTATTGCAAATTTGCGATATACGCCAGCATACTGTAAGACGTATCGAGCTAGTACAGCAATTACTCTCACATTTTGAGCAAAAAATTCAAGCTAATGCTAGTACGACAATGAGCGCTTATGAAGAACGCATCTTGCGTTCTATAAAAAGTGCTAGAGAGCAAGTGCAAGGTCAAATGCAATTACAAGCGGCAGGTGCAGTAATTTATCATGTAGGAATTGTTTGTAATGTTAAGGATCTGAAGCGTTTCGGTAAAATTTTTGAAGCGGTAACGCCGCTCTTGGTCGCATTTGAAAACTCGAATAATAGCAAACAGCAAATAATAGAACATGGTTTACATGCTCTAAGAGCAGTTAGTAATGAATTACAGAAAACGCAGTTAATCAAAATTGCTAGCATATTAGATGATATTTATAATTTATCGCAAGCGCTATTACCAGGTGTTGCTGAGATTGCTACTGTGCAGAATATTTTGGCAAGTGCTGGAGTTTCTGTAGGAACTATAACGTTACACAAACTATCGCAATCTGCTCTAAAACGTGGTATTACAGAAAAAGAATTAGCAAATATATTATATCGAAGTAAAGAGCTACAATTACTCGAATCCAGAGAACTCGCCTTACTAGAAGCAACGCATCAAAATCAACGCTACGCCGCTGCTTGCAGCCTGGTTACTAAAATTGGTCAAGAGGTGGAATGTAAGCCGTTAGAAAATATTGGCATTGCTGGTATGTGCTTGGTTTGTATGCGTCAAACTTATTACGAATTAAAAACTCAGAGTTTAAACTTTGCCTCCTTTAGTGAATCGTTAGGATTGTTGGTAACTGGTGTTGGCGTAGTAAGTAAAAATAGTACCCTGATAAAAATTGGTGGTTGTATATTAGAAGGGGTAAAAATGTACTCAGGAATTATGGCTATTCCTGGAGGACAATCAGTTGCGATACCGCTTGCAGTGTGTGCCGCGCTTGGTAAGCTAGTTTTGGGTAATAACGCTAAGCCAAATGGTCCAGAAACAATTAATGAACAACAGTTATTGCAACAACTCTTACAACAAGTGATTAACCTGCATTATGATATGCGTCGCCAGTTTCAGGTTGTATTTAATTTACTGCAAGCACAACACCAAGAGTATCTTACTGCTTTAGAGCAAGGGTTTTCGCAGTTGGAGTGTTTTGTTCGCTACGCCAATGTTGCTACAACGCAACGTCTCCAAAATATTGAACATAAAATTGATGAAATGCGGCTTAGTGTAAGCAAGGAATTTAGTGATTTATATTTAGAATATATTCAAGATCCAATCCAAGAAATCGAATATTTACATAATTATCAACAGGTTGATGCGCAAAATTTGCATAAAAATAAGTATAAACTAAGTATGTGGTTGTTATATAAAGCTAGGCATCGTAAAGCAAATGGCAGAGATCTGATAGCATTGTTAGAGAATTCAGCAGATCTTAGCAATTATGTGGCAATGATTTTACGCAAAATTAACTCCTATGATGGATTGTTGGGTATGATTAATAGGTACATAAACTTGGAGTTGCAACAAGAATTACCTGAGGAGTTACCCCATTTACCATCTTGGTTAATGTCTGCAAATATATATGTGTATTTATTGCAACAATATGCCGAACTACTGCGTGATCAAGATAAGGAACCCAAGCTTTTGCAGGACATTATAGCAATCGGTGAGCAAGTATTAGGTTTTGTAGAAATGTTAGCTGCTAATGAAAGTTTATTGTACGCGTTGCAAACAAAGTTGAGTGAGTTTTATAATATTGCAAAACAAGAATATAATAAACATGCTATTGTTGCTAGAGTTAATTACTTAGCAGGTATTGCCACAATAACACAAGAATTCCATAATGCTTTTGATTTTGGGGGTATGTTGGCATACGCTAATAGCGCTGAGCAATTAGAAGCATTTGATCCTGTAACCATAAATGTGACAGAGATTTGGAAGGCACATTTTAGCAGTGTTGTCCCAGCTGAGTGTTTATTGGCGCAACATTTAGGACTTGGCTCGATTCTAATTACTTATACCGTAGATGCAGTTAATGATTTCCATAGCACCAGGATCGCATATGCTGGTGGCCAACTGCCAGATCAGGGGCGCGATGTCTTATATCGCCTCGATTTATTTTTTAAGACTAAAGCTGATCATAAAACCTTGTTAGCAACTGCTTGGTTCGCTTATGATTTAGGTAATGCGCAAAGACGCTTCGATGAATATTATCAACGTAAATTTAAATATGGTTTGCGCCTTTACAGATACCTGTGGATTAGTTTAAATGGTCGCCAAAACCAAGTACAAGGACATGGGGTTACCGAGACTCACAAATTAATCGAATATCAACGTTTAGCTAGTGTATACCAGGAGTGGTGGTATAAAGCGCAGCCAGTAAATGTCTTAGACATACAAATCCGCTTGCGACAAAATTTGGCTTTCATGCAAAAAACTGGCGGTTTATTGGATGAAAATAAATTCATGCAAGTGCATATCCATAATATCGAGCTGCTTAAATTGCAACTTATGCTTGATTTACAAGGTAAGGTTTTTGAGAAGCGTATAAAAATCGTTACTGAGCTGCAAGCATCGAGAGCTTTTAATGATAGCATCAGCAAAATTGATGCTTATAGCGCGATCTTGTTGATATATGGACAGATATTAAATTGTGACATAGCTTGTTATAAATCGCCGCAAACTAAGGTGGCTGCTATATTACAACAAATTCCGGAGGATAATCTTAGTCGTACAGATTTTGCTACAGCGCTGCAAGAATTGTTCGATTTTGACATTATCGAGCTAGCGCTGGATAAGTATCAAACTGGTATTTTTTATAAAAGAGTTGAGTATATCCTTGCTAAATTGCGTTTGCAGCTAACAACTATGCAGCCAGTATTGTGGATTTAGGGTGCTATGGTGGTATACTTATTAATCTAAGTTGAAATCTAATTATCTTAACTAGCATAGGAAAATGTATGCAATTTGATATTTCTGCAATTCGGTTAGCTATTGTTGGCTTAGGCTATGTTGGTCTGCCTTTAGCCGCGGCATTCGGATCTAAATTTGCGACCCTTGGATATGATACTAACCAACAGCGAATTAAAGAGTTGCAGCATCATTTTGACGCCAATAATGATTATAGTGCTGCAGAGCTAGAACAAGCGAGCATGCTAACTATGTCGAGCGATTCAGAAGATTTAAAAGCATGTAATGTCTTTATTGTTACCGTTCCGACTCCAATAGATGCTAACCGCAATCCAGATTTCCAGCCGCTTATTAGTGCGAGCCAAACTATTAGCAAGTATTTAAAAGCTAATGACCTAGTAATTTATGAATCTACGGTATATCCAGGTGCTATTGAAGAAGTATGTGTGCCAATTCTAGCTTCTGGTTCTGGTTTAAAATTTAACCAAGATTTTTTTGTAGGTTATAGCCCAGAGCGTATAAATCCTGGTGATAAAAATAAACGTCTTAAGGATATAATTAAAATTACTGCTGGTTCGACGCCACAGATCGCAGAATTTGTCGATCAATTGTATAAACAAATTATAACTGCTGGCACGCACAAAGTAAGTTCGATTGCAGTGGCCGAAGCGGCTAAGGTAATAGAAAATACGCAACGCGATTTGAATATAGCCCTCATTAATGAATTAGCAATTATTTTCAATAAATTAAAGCTTGATACTGAAGAGATTTTAAATGCGGCAGCAACTAAATGGAATTTCATGCGCTTTAGCCCCGGCTTAGTAGGTGGTCATTGTATCGGTGTTGATCCATATTATCTTACCCATAAAGCCGAGGCGATTGGTTACCATCCTGAAGTAATTTTAGCGGGGCGACGCATTAACGATAACATGGGTAAATATGTAGTATCGCAGATTGTTAAAATTATGTTGCAGCGCAAAATCCATGTTGCAGACGCGCGGGTTTTAATACTGGGGATCACTTTCAAAGAAAATTGCCCTGATGTACGCAATTCGCGGGTGATAGATATGGTACGTGAATTACAAGATTATGGCGCTGTGGTTGAAGTGTTCGATCCAATTGCCGATCCTAAAAAAGTGCAACACGAATACAACTTAAGTCTATTAACAAATTTGCCAGAGAATGCGTACGATGCGATTGTATTAGCAGTTCCACATGCTGAATTTAAAGAAATGCATGCGACTGATTTGCGACGCTTTGGTAAAGAGATTCATGTATTATACGATGTAAAACACATGCTGCCACGTGCAGCTACAGACGGACGCTTATGAAAATATTAGTAACTGGTGCTGCCGGTTTTATTGGTTACCATGTGGCGGAAAAATTATTGCAACAAAATGTGCAGGTCGTCGGCCTTGATAATCTAAACAATTATTACGATGTTGCATTAAAAGAGTCACGTTTATCAAACTTACAAAAACATAAAAATAAGCAAAATTTTGAATTCCACAAAGTTGATATTAGCGACTTGCCAGCATTAGAGAATATTTTTAAACGAAATAATTTTGATTGCGTTATCCACTTGGCTGCTCAAGCTGGGGTGCGTTATAGTATTGAAAATCCTCATGCTTATGTTCAAAGCAATATTGTTGGGTTTGTAAATATTTTAGAGTGTTGTCGGCATAACCAAGTACCGCATTTAGTGTACGCATCTTCGAGCTCTGTCTATGGTCTAAATGCAACATTGCCGTTTTCTGAAAACATTGCAGTGAATCATCCAATTTCTTTTTACGGTGCCACAAAACGCGCTAATGAAATTATGGCGCATAGTTATAGCAGTTTATATGGTTTGCCAACAACGGGTTTAAGATTTTTTACTGTTTATGGGCCATGGGGGCGTCCGGACATGGCATTATTTAAATTTACCAAGGCTATTTTAGAAGATAAACCGATTGATGTTTTTAATTATGGCAAGCATAAACGTGATTTTACCTATATTGATGATATTGTAGCTGGGATTTTAGCAGTAGCGGCAAAGCCAGCAACAGCAAGCCATAATTTTGATACGCAACAGCCAGATCCAGCAACTAGTAATGCACCATGGCGGGTCTACAATATTGGCAATAGTGATCCTGTTGAATTAGCAACATACATTGAATTGATTGAAAAGTATCTTGGCAAAACTGCGCAAAAAAATTTATTACCCCTACAGCCAGGGGATGTACCTGGAACCTTTGCGGATATAAATAATTTGGCGCGGGATTTTAATTACCAGCCTACTACCTCGGTACAAAATGGCGTTAAAGCATTCTTAGATTGGTATATGGACTACTATGGTGCGGCTTGTTTGCAGCCTCAGACTGTAGGGAGCTTGTAATGTGTGGCATTGCTGGATTTTGGGATGTATTAAAGCGCCATGACAAGCAGCAATTAGATGCATTGGTAACACCAATGCGCGATGCAATTTTACATCGTGGCCCAGATGGCGCAGCTAATTGGGTCGATGCAAATGCTGGCATTGCATTTGGGCACCGGCGTTTAGCGATTATCGATTTAACTGAGCATGGCCAACAACCGATGTTGGCGCATGATGCGCGTTATAGCATTATATTTAATGGCGAGATTTATAATCACCATGAATTACGCCAAGAGCTTGCGGCAACGGGTGCAGCACCTATTTGGCGCGGGCATTCTGATACTGAAATTATGCTAGCAGCGTTTAGTGCTTGGGGTATTGTTGCAACCTTAAAAAAATTAGTAGGTATGTTTGCAATTGCATTATGGGATAGTAAACAACAATTACTTTATTTAATTCGGGATCGTATGGGCGAAAAACCACTGTATTATGGTTGGTGCAATAATTATTTACTATTTGGCTCCGAATTAAAAAGTTTGAAAGCGCATGTCGCATGGCAAGCAGAAATAGATCCGCAAGCTCTGAATTTATTTATGCGTTACAATTGTATTCCAGCGCCGTTTACAATTTATAAAGATATTAAAAAAATTGAACCTGGCCATATGTTAGTCATTAATAGTGATAAAAACATAACTGCAGAAGCTTATTGGAGTCTGCAGGATATAATTGCGCAACAAACGCCATTTGTTGGATCAGATAGCGATGCAGTAAATACATTGCATACTAAATTAGCAACTACTATTAAGCAGCAAATGGTTTCTGATGTGCCATTAGGGGCATTTTTGTCTGGGGGTATTGATTCATCGACAATAGTTGCTTTAATGCAAGAGCAGAGTAGTAAACCAGTTAAAACTTTTACAATTGGCTTTGCAGAGCAAAATTACAATGAAGCCGAAATTGCTAAAGCAATAGCGCAGCATCTTGGTACGCAACACACGGAATTATATTTAAGCCCAGAGCAAACTCGCAACACGATTCCTGATATGGCAAATTTTTACGATGAGCCCTTTGCCGATGCCTCACAAATTCCAACATATATTGTTTCGAAGTTAACTCGACAACACGTAACAGTGAGTTTATCTGGCGATGGTGGCGATGAGTTATTTGCTGGTTACAATCGTTATACTTGGGTTCCAGCAATTTGGAATAAAATTGGTAAATTACCGCAGCCGCTACGCAGCATAATTGCTAAAGCTATTACTGCACTACCCCCACATTTATGGGACAGTGCTTTCAAATTATTACAGCCGATGTTGCCAGGATTTGCAAGGCAGAATAATGCTGGTGATAAAATGCATAAATTAGCGCGTATTTTAGACGCAGCAACACCACAACAAATTTATCATCGTCTAATCTCTCATTGGTATGATAATGAAGCTTTGGTATTGCAAGCGCGTAATTTTGATATTGCAACGCCGCAATTACCAACCGACGCGGCACAGGCATTAGTGCCCGCAATGATGTATATAGATAGTAAGCGTTATTTGCCAGATGATATTTTAGTTAAAGTTGATCGTGCTGCAATGGCGGTGAGTTTAGAAACCAGGATCCCATTTTTAGATCATCGCATTGTAGAGTTTGCCTGGAGTTTGCCATTAAATATGAAATTACGTAATGGTCAAACGAAATGGATTGTACGACAACTGTTGCAACGCTATGTGCCAACAGAGTTAATTGAGCGTCCAAAAATGGGATTTGGAGTACCAATCGATCAATGGTTGCGTGGACCATTAAAAGAGTGGGCGCATGATTTGCTCGATCCAAAAACTTTAAGTCGCCATAATTTGCTAGATAGCAACTTAATCGCTAAAAAGTGGCGAGAGCACTTATCTGGGGTTCGCAATTGGCAATATCAGTTATGGGATGTATTAATGTTCCAGACTTGGTATGAGGCACAGCATGGTTAAAATAGTTGTACTAGGCAGCCACGCAGATTCTTTGCTAAAATTTCGTCGCGAAATGTTAGCGAGCATGGCAAAAAATAATGAAGTTGTTGCGTGTGCTCCAAATGCTAATAGCGCTATTATAGCTGAAATGCATAAAATCGGAGTACAATATTGTAATGTGTCGTTAGCCCGCACTGGCTTAAATCCAATCTTCGATTTAAAAACGCTTTATACTTTATACCAACTTTTTAAGCAGTTAAAACCAGATGTATTATTTGCTTATACGAGTAAGCCGGTTATTTTCGGTACTATCGCAGCCCGTCTTGCTGGTGTCAAAAAATGTTATAGTATGATCACTGGGTTGGGAACATACTTTATCTATAACGATTTTAAATCGCAAACCATTCGTTTAATAATGGCAATGCTGTATAAAATAGCATTAAGCCTAAATACCAAAGTATTTTTTCAGAATCCGGATGATCGTAATGTTTTTGCTAAATTGAAAATTTTTAATGATCCAGAGAAGACTGTGATGATTAATGGTTCTGGAGTAAATCTAGATCATTTCAAAGTACAAGAGATGCCAAAAAATATACCTACTTTTGTGCTTATATCACGCTTAATCCGAGATAAGGGCATCCTCGAATATTTACACGCGGCGCAAATGTTGCATGCCAAATACCCACAAGTTAAATGCTTGTTAGTAGGGTGGTTTGATTCTAAGCAGCAAGCATTAAATATTGCGGATATTCAACCCTATATTAATCGCGGTGAAATTACATATTTAGGGGCGCTAGATGATGTGCGTCCAGCTTTAGCACAAGCGGCAATTTTTGTGTTACCGTCGTATCGCGAAGGTACTCCGAAAGGGGTGTTAGAAGCTATGGCAATGGGGAGGGCAATTATTACTACTGATGCACCTGGCTGTCGGGAAACTGTTATCAATGGTGATAATGGTTATCTAGTTGCAACTCAGGATCCAATAGCTTTATTTCACGCCATGGAGCAATTTGTATTAGATCCAAATAAAGCTATAACGATGGGACAAAGAAGTCGTGTGCTCGCTGAAGCTAAATATAATGTACACAGTATAAATAAAACACTTTTAGCTGCTATGGGGTTACAGTATGCCTAGATGGTTAGAATTTATGCTAGCAAGTATATTGTTAATATTGCTTATGCCCATCATATTGCTAGTAGCATTAATAATATTAGTTTTTATGGGACGCCCAATTTTATTCATCCAGCAGCGGCCGGGTTTAAATTCACAGCCTTTCAGATTATATAAATTTCGTACTATGCAGCTTGGTGTAGCTTCTGATCTAAGACGTTTGACAAGATTAGGTTTAATATTGCGCAAGCTGAGTTTAGATGAATTGCCACAATTATTTAATGTTATAAAAGGTGACTTGGCATTAGTTGGACCGCGTCCGTTATTGATGGAGTACTTGCCGTTGTATACCCCGGAACAAGCACGGCGCCATTTAGTTAAACCTGGTATAACTGGTTGGGCGCAAGTTAATGGTCGCAATGCAATCAGCTGGGAAGAAAAATTCATACTTGATGTATGGTATGTTGATCATCGCAGTTTTCTGCTGGATTTAAAAATTTTATTGCTAACTTTATTTAAAGTAGTCCGGGCTCGGGATATTCGTGCTAAAGATCAAATTATAATGCCAAAATTTACTGGCACAACTACGGGAACACAGTAATGCAAAAATTAGAATTACCATCATGGCCGCACATAGCTGCCGATGAAATTGCCGCAGTAACTGCGGTTTTACAGTCTGGTAAAATTAACTATTGGACTGGTAATGTTTGTCGGCAATTTGAAACTGATTTTGCGCATTATGTCGGGGTGGAATACGCAATTTCATTGGCTAATGGTACTTTAGCGTTGGAGCTAGCTTTAAAAGCAATTGGGATACAACCAGGTGATGAAGTAATTGTGCCATCTAAAACCTTCATAGCAACTGCGAGTTGTGTGGTTGCGTGTGGTGCGATACCAATAGTGGCCGATATTGAGTTGGATTCACATAATATTTCTGCAGCAACTATTGCCCCGTGTATTACAAGCAAAACTAAAGCAATTATTGTGGTGCATTTTGGTGGTTTAGCTTGTGATATGGATCCGATTTTAGCTTTAGCCCAAAAAAATGATTTGTTAGTTTTAGAGGATTGTGCTCAAGCACATGGTGCGCAATACAAAGGCAAAATGGTAGGAAACCTAGCCGATGTGGCTCTATTTTCATTTTGTCAGGATAAAATTATCACTACTGGTGGTGAAGGTGGCATGCTAGTTACCAATAACAAAGATATTTGGAAACGTGCCTGGGAATATAAAGACCATGGTAAGGACTATGATGGCGTACATGCTAAGCCAGATCCAAACCATATCGGCTTCAAGTGGTTGCACAATAGCTTTGGTAGTAATTATCGTATGACCGAGATGCAAGCCGCTATTGGTATACAGCAACTGCGTAAATTACCCCAATGGTTAAAGCAACGGCGCAGCAATGCAACCGTGTTACTGGCTGGACTAGCTAAAATAACCGGTATAAATGTTTTTGAGCCAAGTTCAGATTTTGTACACGCGTATTATAAATTTTATTTTTGCGTAGAAACTACTAAATTAACTAATGGTTGGAACAGAGATAAAATAATGCAAGCATTAAATGAACAAGGAGTGCCATGTCGGGAAGGTTCTTGCTCAGAAATTTATCGCGAACAAGCGTTTAAGCGACTTGGTTTAGGTCCAAAGCAAGCTTTACCAAACGCGCAACGGTTAAGCTCTACGACATTGATGCTACCGGTGCATCCAACGATGGATGAATCGCATATGCATGCAATGTTAAACATTATTCAACAAGTTATGGGAAATGCCACAGCATGACAGAAACATATATAGCAGCTAATTCTGCACTTATAAATGACTCCAAAACTACATTTAAAACTTGTTTAGAACCTGCCGCGCGCTGTGCAGCAGTGGCTCTGGCATTTTGTGTACCGCTAACAAACACAGGAACCACAATTTTTTCAATTGTTTTTCTAATTTTGGCATTAATGAGTATGGATCGCGCTAAATTTGAAACCGGTTTTAAACATCCAATAGCGATTGCAGCATGTGTGTATGTGGCATACTACATGCTAACTGCAGTTTATTCTGTAGGAAGCTTACCTGACATTTTATCCGCATGGCGTAAAGTTACTCGCCTACTTTATATTCCATTATTAATACCGTTATTTACCAATTCGCGTTGGCGTTTAGTGGCGTTAATAAGTTTTTTATGTGCTATGTTAACATCGGTATTGATGTCTTGGGATTTAGTGGTACCTTTTTTTAAAGATAATATTTTTACGAGTTTGTTTATAGCATTTGCGAGCTATATTACTTTAAATTACATTGTGGTATTCAAGAAATTCCGTATTATAACTGTGCCGTTATTATTTTTGTTTGTGTACTATCAATTTTTTATATGTATTGGACGTACTGGGCAGGTAGTATTCTTTGCTTTGTATTTCTTATTTATGTATAAAAATTTTGGTAAAGCGTTGTTATGGCAGGCAATAACTACGCTTGGGGTTGCTGCAATATTTGCTGCGAGTTTGTTAAACCCAAGCAGTTTTTCGAATCGTCAAACTGAAGCAGCGCATGAAATTAAAGAATTTATAGTAGATCAACAAAGTGCTATCGATACTTCTTCTATGGGAGCGCGACTAACCTTCGCTAAAAATTCATTAAAACTAATCGAAGCGCGCCCATTGTTTGGCTGGGGTGCTGGTGGCTTTGCCAATGCGTATAAACAGCAAATTACTCCAGAGGCCGCCAAAAATGTTTACCCTGTAAACCCGCATAATCAATATTTATTAACTAATGTGGAAACTGGATTTTGGGGGGTATTAGCAATGTTGTATATGTTTTTTACTATGCTACGTTGCTTTTGGGTATCGCGCGAGCTAGATGCTAAGATTGGGGTTGGTTTAATCACTGCTATTGCTATGGGGTGCTTTGTTAACTCCTGGTTACTTGATTACGCAAGCATGTTTTTTGTGGTTACTTACAGTGGTATCTTGGCGGGTTGTTTAGTTGCCAAGAAGGATAAAGCTTGCTGTTAAGATCATGAATGATCTCAATAAAAAGTGTGCTGCTGCACATATTACCTTGATAAAAGGTGCCATAATACACGTTTTACCAAGGTAATATGTGTAATAAATCACTTTTTCTTAACGTAACATTGATTTTAGGTTTTTAACCCATTATACTTTCTAGCATGCAAAGAGACCTATTTACTGACCTACTAAAATGGAAAAACTCAGCTTCGCGTAAACCTCTGGTATTACAGGGGGCACGCCAAGTAGGTAAAACGTATTTGTTGCGCGAATTTGGCGCAACTGAGTTTAAACACTGCGTTTATCTTAATTTTGAGCAGGATAATCTATTGGCGCAATTTTTTGAGCATACCTTAGATCCTATAAAAATTCTTGATAACTTAAGTTTGTACCTTGATCTCCAAATTAAACCAGAGCAGACTTTAATAATTTTTGATGAAGTGCAGGAATGTCCTCGTGCATTGAATAGTTTAAAATATTTTCAAGAGCAAGCTCCAGAGTACCATATTGCAGCAGCGGGCTCCTTATTAGGGGTTAAATTAATTAACAAAGCTGGTTTTCCTGTAGGTAAGGTTAATTTTTTAGATTTATTTCCTTTATCCTTTATGGAGTTCTTAAATGCGCTTGGTAAAGAAAAACTACGTACTTATCTTGAAGATTTGAACAATGCTGATCCGATACCTGAGCCGCTGCATCAAGAATTATTAAATTTACTGCGAAGGTATATGATGGTAGGCGGCATGCCAGAGGCGGTTCTAAAATTTATTGAAACTAATGATCTTAATGAAGTAAGAAAAATACAATATGAAATATTACGTGCCTATGATCTAGATTTTGCCAAGCATGCACCAAAAGCAGAAATTATGAGAATTTCGCAAGTATGGCAATCGATTCCCAGACAATTGGCGAAAGAAAATAGTAAATTTGTTTTTAATGTTGTTCGTGAAGGGGCTAGGGGCCGTGACTATGAGTTAGCATTGCAATGGCTATTAGAAGCCGGGTTAATTTTAAAATCATATAATTTAACAACACCACAGTTGCCGTTTCCTGCATTTGGAGATACTAATGCCTTTAAAGTCTTCATGTTAGATGTGGGATTGCTAGCGGCAATGTGTCAAATTCCATTAAAATTAGTTGCAATTGATCAGCAACTATTTTTGAATGAATTTAACGGTGCAATTACGGAAAATTACGTTGCGCAGTCTTTAAGCAAACAGCGCCACTCGCTATATTACTGGACTAGCGCAGCAACTGCGGAAGTTGATTTCATTGTTGAGTTTGGCGGTAATATTTATCCATTAGGGGTTAAATCTGGCACCTCGAAACGTAAAAAAAGTTTGCAGATATACGCAACGAAGTATAACCCAGAGCTTTTGTTACGCGTTTCGTCCTTGAATCTGAAACTTGATGGTAAAGTTTGTAATTTGCCGTTATATTTATGCAGCCAATTTGCAAGATTTTTATAGTCGTCGCCATTCGAATTTAGGCGTTGTTACAGCTTTCACTCGCAGCAGTCATGTATTAGGTATACACTTCTGCTGCTCGATTCAAGCTGTGCCTAGCCTAAATCCAAATGGTTTAGACAATTAAGCACCGGGTCTAGCTCTAGAACGAGCCCGAGTTGGGGCAGCTTTGTGATCATGATTATGTTTTGATCCAGAGCGCTTTGGTCTAAACAAAATCGGCTCTGGCAGTGCCTCATCTTCCGCTTCAAGATCTTCGACTGATGGTGGTGTATCATCTTCTACGGGATCCTCGAGACCTAAATCAAAATCTTCTTCATCATCAGAATCTTCTGGATCTGGATCTTCATTATCTGCTGCAACTATTCTGGCTAGGCTAGCATCGCGTCCCAGACTTTCTGCTGCATCGGCATACAATTGCTCCATTTGTGCGCTAGCGGTAGCGTATTCAGGCCTTTTCCTATACTCTGCCATAAATTCAGGTTTGAATAACTCGCCATACTTCGACATGTCATTGTATACTTCCGGAAAACGTTGCTCTAAAGCCCATGGATCATGGATTGCTGGATCATATAGACCATACCAGTGAATAGCATTTTGTAATGCCGCACTAAATTTCGTTCGATATATGTTAGGGCGATTAGGATTTTTTTCGACTGCTCTAACCCTAACCCCACATTCAAGATGAATCGTGCGATCTGTTTGTCTACCACGATTTATTAAAGAGTTTTGCGCAAAATTACCTATATGGCCACTAACATTAGTATTAATAACCGATCTTGGTTGTTTTAATGCACCTGGGGTACCATTTGGCTTGGGACTCATAGATATTTTTTTGCCATCGCGTACGATGAAGCCGGGAATAGTTGAAGATACTGCAACCCCAGATTTTCCAATGTCTTGTTGTGCTAAAGCAATAGCAAGTAAGTTCGCAAAAGAATTGCGACCATTACGGAAGAATTTACCGTTAAAGCAGTTACCCATTAATAATTGGAAATTTGGCTTTTCGCTAGACATGCCATGGGTGATGACTACTGGCATATCTGGATGTTGGTTCTGCAATAATTCTTCGAGAAACGGCTCAAAAATTGTAGTGTTAGAGTGGGCTGGATCGGAAAAATACTTAATTCTACCTTTGCCAGGATTTGGTTTAACGTGTGGGCTGGAAGCGTTAAGTAAAAAGAATTTGCCTTGTCCTTCCATAAACTCCACTATACCTACGTCGGTAGTACCATCCTGTCCGACATGCTCTTCAATATGACAAAAGTTATTAACGGTTCCAGTACTTGGATCCCCATTAACCTTCACTTTACCAAAACGTCTACCATACACAGCACCTACCTCAAAGGCTTGCCCTCTTTCTCTCTTAGGGTAAAAAATTAGTACTGTATCTTGCTCTTCATTTGGGCGTATTACTCCTAAATCTAATTTTTCAATTTGTTTATTAAGCGCAGCAATTTTGTCAGCAGATGGGTCGTTTTCATAATCTTGTAGCATGCGTAAAAGTTTTACCACATCTTGTTTTACTTCCTTGCCTGGTATTTTGAAAAGAAACGGTTGTTTCAAACCAGCACGTGCTAATATCACATTACGTAAGGGAGCTTCTGAAACTGGGAATTGTGCTATGAAAGGATCTACATGAGTAGGTTTGTCTTGATTAGCAGGCATAACATCTCCTCCTTGAGAATAAATGTCTAATCTAAATCTGATGACTTAGAGTATAATTGTAGTAAATTTCTGTCTTATTGTCAACTAAAGTGCTTTGACTAGCACATCTATTGCTGCTAGCAGCATAACTTAGTTGCTGCTCTTAAGGCAACAGTGTAGACTATGCCTTCATGGTGACCTTATCGGTTCCCGCGCAATGCGAGTTTGTGAACCCCGCTAGGCCCGGAAGGGAGCAACGGTAACAGATGAGCATGTGCCGCGGTGTAGCTGGTAAGGTTGCCTCCATTTTTAAGGGTGAATACTACAAAATGAGTTATAAGGTTTTGGCTCTTAAGTGGCGTCCCCGCAATTTTGCAGCGGTGGTAGGACAGCAAGCCACGTTATTAGCATTGCAACATGCTTTAGATCAGAATCAGTTACACCATGCCTATTTATTCACCGGTACGCGGGGGGTAGGTAAGACTACTATTGCGCGTATTCTAGCCAAATGTTTAAATTGTAAAAACGGTATTACCTCACAACCTTGTGGTAGTTGCGAATTATGTATTAGCATCGACAATGGTTCATGTGTTGATGTTATAGAGATTGATGCAGCTTCGCGCACCAAAGTCGAAGATACTCGCGAATTATTAGAAAATGTGCCTTATGCACCAGTACAAGGGCGCTTCAAAGTTTATATCATTGATGAAGTACATATGTTATCCAATCATAGTTTTAATGCATTACTTAAAACTTTGGAAGAGCCTCCAGCGCATGTAAAATTTATTTTAGCGACTACTGATCCACAAAAGCTACCAATTACCGTAGTTTCGCGTTGTTTACAATTTCATTTGCGCAATTTTACAATCGAACAAATTCAGCAACAATTAGCCAATATTTTAACGCAAGAAAAGATCAGCTTTGAAACAGCGGCGTTACAAACAATTGCACAATGTGCTAGTGGCAGTATGCGAGATGCTTTAAGTTTATTAGAGCAAGTAATTGCGTTTGGGGAAAATAGCGTTACTTTAGATGCAGCACAACAAATTTTAGGCACGGCTGTAACAGAGCAAACTTGGCAACTGCTGGAATATATTATAAAACATGATGCGCGTAGTGCGATTGCTTTAGTGCGCGACATGGCAGCGAATAATGTTGATTTTAACCATGTATTAAAAATATTGCAAAGCAATGTGCATCAATTAAGCTTATTAAAAATAGTGCCACAAGGTTTAGAGCGCAGTGGTGTTGATGTTGTTAAGTTACAAGAACTGGCAACACAAGTTGCAGCATTAGATTTGCAAATTTATTATCAAGCAACTTTAATGGGTGCTCGTGATTTACCATACGCACCAGATTTAGTTACTGGTTTTGAAATGATTGTGTTGCGCATGTTGGCTTTTGAGCCAGTATTGGATTCTAAGGTACCAATTGCAGTGGTGCCACCGCTTAATGCGTCAGCTGCGCAACAAGTTACAACTTCGGTTAATCAGGGAATTAACAGCGTTGCTAGTGGAATGGATCCCATGACTAATGTTTCTCAAAATATGGTTTCGCAACCAATTATGAAACAACAAACTAGTACAATTGCGAATATCACAGTTAAAGACTGGGCTGAGATTATTCCGCAATTAAATTTAACTGGGTTAAGCAAGCTTATTGCCGAAAATTGCAATTTAGAAAGTGTGCAAGAAGGTAGCGTAGTATTAACCTTACATGAAGCACAGAAACCACTCTTAAATGCAAAACACACAGAGCGGATCCAAGAAGCATTGCAAAAATACTATCAGCGACCATTAAAATTAACTATAAATGTTGGAGTAGTTAAATCTGAAACTCCTGCAGCACAGGGGCAAAGGTTACAGCAAGAGGCGCATTCTGCAGCTGAAGCAGCGATTCGCGCTGATGCTACTCTACAGCAGTTTACTGAAACTTTTGCTGCGACAATTACAGATATTCAAGTAAAATCTAATTAAAAACAAATAGGAGAAAAACATGGTAAATCCTTTTAGCAAACTTGGCGATATTGGAAACATTATGAAGCAAGCCAAGGAGATGCAAAGCAAAATGCAGGCAGCGCAGGAAGAATTAGCTAGAACCCATATTGTTGGAGAGGCTGGTGCTGGTTTAGTGCACATTACTATCAATGGTAATGGTGAAGCATTAAGCGTTGCTATCGATGATTCTGTTTTAGAAGAAGACAAAAAAATATTGCAAGGTTTGGTTGCGGCGGCAATCAACGATGCTAATTATAAGCGTGAATTGAAAAAGAAAGAAATTATGCAAGGTGTTATGACTGGTATGGGATTACCGGCAGATCTAGATTTATTAAAAGGAATGTAACTTGAGCTTTAGCCCGCTTATTAATCAGTTAATTAGTGCGTTTAAATATTTGCCTGGGGTGGGAAATAAGACTGCGCAACGAATGGCGTTTCACATCTTACAACGTAATAAAGAAGGCGGGCGCCAATTAGCGCAAATTTTAGCAGCTGCAATTGCTGAGGTTGGTAATTGCAGTAATTGCCGTACCTTATGTGAATTGGAAATATGCAGTATATGTAATAATCCGGCACGGGATGCAAGCTTATTATGTGTGGTAGAAACTCCAGCAGACATAGTATCGATTGAACAAACTGGAAGTTTTCGGGGTAAGTATTTTGTACTAATGGGGCATTTATCCCCAATTGATGGTATTGGGCCGGAGCAACTTGGTATGCAATATTTACGCTCTAAATTGCAGCAAGGTACAATTACAGAGGTAATTTTGGCCACGAGTACTACAGTTGAGGGTGAGACTACCGCTTACTATATTGCTGAAATGGCCAAGGGATTGCCAAATATTACTGCAACTCGTTTAGCTTTGGGGATGCCATTAGGTGGTGAATTAGAGCATTTGGATCATAGCACGTTGGCGCGAGCGTTAAATCAAAGATCCAAGGTTGTTTGAACAGTATAAAAAGTTGCATGTAAACACACTGGTTGTGTGTTTATTGAAATATCTAGCGGCAAACGATATAATTTTGTTGCGCAATATGCTAGCCTTAGAATAGTATGCTGAATAAAAAGATTGATAATACACGTAAATTTAAAATAAAAAAAATACTTATAAAAATAAATTCAAAAGTAGCACTACAAAATGAGATTCTTAAAAAAAGCAGCTCGTGCATTAAACAACAACCTCAATCCTTACAAAGCTGCGAATGACAAAAAGCATGCAGCAACTGAACAGTTAGTACGCGATATGCGGCAACGCAAAGATACTGCTCTGGCACAACTACGCAAGAATTATGCAGCTGAAAAATCTAGAATTGAATCGTTTTTGCGTCAAAATGAGGCAAACAAGAATAAAGCAGTGCTTGAGGCAAAAGAAAGCCTTAAGAAGATTCTTGAAATTTTAGAGCTGGTTCCAAAGGCGATTGAAGCATGTATTGAAGATAAAAATCTTGAAAATTTAGAAAAGCTGATTGATAAAATAAACGAATACAATGGTGTTGGTGCGAGTGACTTCAACTATTACAATCCTATTGGTTTGGCGATTCTGTTTAAATCTGAAAATGCATTAAAGATGCTGTTAGATAAATTTTCTGATCATATAAACCCCAATGCAGTGGTATATTCTGGCGAGACCTTGCTCGACTACCTCCAATATTGTACCGATCCAGACCTGACTAGGAACATAGTAGCACTTATAAATGCAAAGAATGCGAAAGCTACTGAAACTCTAGCAATTGAATTTGTGTCTGACGTATTGGATATTGATGCCACTACATTGTTAGGTTTAGAAGGTACATTCGAAAATCTAATTAAAAAAGATCCGGTGCAGCAACATGAAATTAAAAATGTATTAAATGTTTTTAACTTAGGCCTTAAGGCCCTTACTAGGGGGCAGGCAGTAGATACATCTGGTATTCAAAGTTTGCCAGAGCCAGAAAATCTTGCTGGAGACAAAGCGTATTATGATAAGCATAAGGATAAACTAGACTATACGCCTCTTACCTATTTAATTAAACGCTATCAGGAAGCACCAGATGGTTCAACAGAGGCAACCAATCTGTTTAATGCAATTGTTCAGGTAGTAGTAGCTGGATCTGATATAACATTGATAGATGCCAAAGGAAATGTACCATTGTTCATGTTATTACAAAATAATGATTTACAACTACTCGCTGCTGTCGTTAGTAAAGCTAAATTATCTTCAAAAAACATCCCTCAGATTGAAGCCGCGATGTATGAAGCTCAGGCAAAAGAACTTCATGAAGTGGTTGAAATGATTCAGTATGCATTATTTAAAGCTAAACACGTTCCAAATTCCTATGATGTGCATTCTTACGTTAACGCAGATGGCGACACCATGTTAAGTGTAGCTGTTAGAGAAGACGATGGTTTGTTAATTGGAACAATTTTAGATCTAGGAGCTGATCCAGATCAACTAACAGCAAATGGGGCATCGCCATTAATTTTAGCAGTCGCAAAGGGTAATTTATTGGCAGTTAAGCAATTAGTTGCAGCCGGGGCTGATATTCATCTGACATGTCAATATGGTTCTACTAGACAAAAGATAACTGCTTTGGAATTGGCAGAAAAAACGCAGCCATTAATTTTTGAATACTTATTGAGCAGTGATACACAGCAAAAAAAGTTATTACAAAATGGTTTTGACGTAGTTCATCTTGAAGTGTTGCATCCTCAAACTAATGAATCTTTGGCAACATTTGCAGTATTAAATAATGATCAGCGATTGTTAGAATGGCTGTTTGAATCAGGCTATGATTTTAATACAAAAAATGGAAATGGCGAATCCCCTTTAGAGATTGCGGTACGCTTGTCAAACTTAGATATGCTGATTAAGTTATTATATAATGGTGCAAAATTTGATGATAGCCTTGTGGCAAAGGCAGAAGCAATAGCTAGTGGTACTATGCTCAGCGTAACAGCAACGCCTTTGGCGACAACTTTAGATGCTAATGGCGAGATACTTAGTAATGCTGTGCAAATTCGAGATTTATTAGTTGCATGGCATGACAGTCTTATCAACCAAGAAGAGGCTGTATTAAATGCTGTTAATATTGCTACGCAAGAAACGCCGTTAACAGCAGCAATAAAAGCTAGTGATATTGTCAGGATTAGACTTTTAATGTTTAATGGCGCGAGTTTAGTTAAACCAAATGGCAACGGTGAAACGCCATTAAGTTTATTGCGAGCTGCAACTGATTCTAATATACGAATACTCCTAGCACAATCAAGTTTATACAAAACTACGCGGCAATTACAAGCCGAGGTTGGGGTTTATTTGCCGCTTACGGCGGCGCAAGATAGTGTCTTGAGCATAGCATTGACCCCTAGCTTTGATATGGGTGATTTTACCTTGTATCCAAAACAACACGATGATTTTCAAACCGAAGAGCTGGAGTATGCTGGCTTTAGATTACAACATGATACAATTAATAATTATATAGCTGACCAAGTTGTTGCATTAGTGCCACAAAGTTCAGAAGTAAATAGCGGATTTGTTGTTAAAGAGTTGCTCGCCAAAAATAGCAGAGACGCATTCTGGGTGAATCTAGAAAATTCAAAAGCCGATTTAGTATTACAGTTTATTTACGATCCAACTACGTTGCAGCTTTTAGTGGATAAAAAGATATTGCGCTCTAATGCAGTTGGTAATTATGTATTACGCGATTATTATCCAGGTGTTAATATGTATGATGCCTTGGTGCAACTAGAATCGAGGACGGAGACCGCGGTTGTTAGTGCTGCACAATGTTACATGATAGCAAATATGTTTTATAGGCTAAGTTGCATTCACCAGCAAGGTATGAGTTTAAGGCTTGCAGAGTTAGATAATTTCATATGGTGCACCGCTGATGGTAGCTGTAAATTTGTTGGCTTACAATATTTAGAGAGTTTTAATGTAAGTAATGCTAACGATGCAATCAGTGCACTATGCTTGCAATTGTTAGAAGAAAATGCACCTCCGAACATGTTGCCAGCGCATGTTGTAGAATTAATTGAAGCAATGTTGTTGCAACCGGATTATACAAAATTAGCAGCTCTAGCGCAGCGGATCCAAGTTGCCGGTTTTAGAATGATGAAGGCACAAAATGAAACTGATGTATCAAGACTGGTTGTTGCGTCGGATTTAGAGGCAGCACTTGCTGGTGCTAAAGATACCAGGCCGTTGATAAATTTAAATAAAATCATAATTAAACATTATGTATCCGATCCAGGTTTGATTGTTCCAGCAACTCTAGATGTATCGCTGCGTTATTTGATAATGCTATTACGTCAAGAAAATATTGCAGACATAGATATATTCCTGCAAGAGATCGAGGCTGTGCAAATTGTACATGGCAAAGACTATTACAGTATTTCTCCAAAAGATCAGAGAGGCTTGGACTTGCAGGGTATATGTTTGCTTATTAGCAAAAACTTACCAGATTCTACCGAGGCTGATAAGTTACGTGATATAGAAGATTTGATGCGGCTGGTACAAGCACATTTAAATGCGATACAAGACATATTGCCAAAGTCATTCACAAGCCTAGATCCTCTGCAACAATTTCTCTTTGGTTTTGCGCACTTGTATAAAGTTAATATTCATATGTTACAAGATAGTGGTAATAAGGATATTATTGGTGATCCAAGTTTTAAGAATACGGTTTGTTTAAAAAGATACAACGGTAAGTATTATTTAGTCTCACCAATTAGAAATACACTCTCGCCACAGACGAAGCGTATTGTTGCAAAATATTATGAGCATAAAACAGTTATCGTTGCACCAGAAATAGTTCCTGATTTTAGAGAATTAAGAACCATCAAGTCAGCAGAAAACAGTTTATTATGGTCAATAATATTTGCTATAAATGAGCTGGAAAATAAGCCGCCTGCCTTTGTGGCAGCACTTGCCGGTTTAACTGCGAAAGACTTATATAACGCTACAATTATAAAAGTTGCAGGCATGTCAACTCAAGAACTATTTGACTATTGTTGTAATGAATATGGAGTTAGGGTTGCGATATATTCATTGCATAATACTGGTTCGCATTCAATGTTAGATGTAGATAAAAAATATACAACTTTAGCGTTAGATGCAATGCATCTACCATCTGGTGCAACCGTTACACCACAAATTGCTATTATGCAGCGTGATGCTAAAACTGTTACCCCAGCTGGAGTTACATGTATTAAACATAGCTACAGTGCACTAGCTTTAAACCGTCAAACGCAATGGTTAACTCCACCAGATTATCAAACTGCGGCACCGCTTGCGATTAATAACATATATTTAGTTCCCAAGGATAAATTGGGTGCGCATTTAGAAACCGATACTACTTTTACAATACATTTGACAGTGCAGTATAAAGGTGTACTTAAATACCAAGGCATTAAGTGCATCGAGGTGGATGGTAAGGATACAGTATATGTGCTAGATGAAGATTCATCAGTCTGCACTAAAGATTATATGGCGTCTGTAGCATTAGCTTTGGGAAGTCATTTACAAATACCGGTAATTGCGCTTCAAAATGATGCGTTGTCGGCACAAGATGTTTTGAAACTGTATGATAGATCAATATCAGAGCCAGCAAGACATGCGTTAAATACAGTTACAATAGGTGGGCTTGGTTTGGTTGAAACAGCGGTTGTTACAAATGACAACGCATTGCTTGGTAAATGTATTGGGCTGGGATTAGATTTAAATAAAGCTAATGAACATGGAGTATTACCAATAATTCAAGCGGTAAAATCAGGTTACTGGGATTTGGTGACTACGTTTATAAAGAGTGCCATAAATGTCGGAGATTATCGTGGTGTTTTATGCATCGATGCCGAGAATGGTGGTAGTTTGACTGAGTTATTATTAGCAGCCAAAGCAGCTGCGACTAAAGCAGATGATATTGCGCAAATTGAAAAAATCTATACCGCTGTCTCTTTATTACAAGCGCTTTACTTCCAAAATGACCATGCTGAGCCAACTGTATTGTATGCTATGGTTGCGAAGCTTGGAGCGGATAAATGGGTAAATTCAAATGTGGTTGCGCAATATGAACTACGCGCGCAGTATTATCAATTAATGATTATGCCATTCGGTGCTAAGGGATTAGATTTCGGTGTTGATGAGTATACGGTACTTGCAGAAATTTTAGGAATTCGTTTTGATATTGAAGTTGATGGTGCCTTACAGAGCTTTGGTGAAGGCACATATACTAGGGTGAGTTTAAGTAGTACAAAATTAGATAAACACCAAGTATTAGCTGAATGTTTAAAAGCCATTAAATCAACCAAGCTTGCCAAGACTACTCCTGAAATTTTAATGCAACAGGTAGCTGCAATAACCTCACGAAGTTTAGTTTACGCAGATGCTGCAGAGCAAAGACAAACTAGAGAAATTATTGTTAAGGCATTACAGGAAGCGAAGGAGTACAAAGCTAAAACAGATGCTAAGGAGTGGGCGCAAAAATGTTTGCCAGAAGAAGTTGAACGTTTAAAAAGTACTTATGAAGCAAACATAAATGAATCGGTTGCTAATCTTATTGCAGCGCATGAGGAAATTCAAGCTACACTGCAGCAGAGTTTAAAAGATTTTTCTGAAAGATATACAGCATTGCAGGCACAAGCTGAAACAGACTTTAAGCAAGAATTAGAATCAGGTGTTACTGAATTAAATCGATCTTTTAAAAAGGCTAAAAAGAAATTAACTAAGACCTTGGTTATTGGAGCGCCTTTGATGATGGTAACGGCTGGATATTTAACTCCTTTGATGGCAGGAGCTTTTCAAATTGGCAAAGGCACCATTCAGTACGCCATTTTACGTGGTGCCTTAGCAGCAGCTACCAGCTCTATAATAAGTGGCAAGTTTGATCCTGCTAATTTTGCAAAATCATTTGCTATTTCAACTGCAGGGTTTTATGCTGCTGATAGTATGCAATTGCTAGAGTTAAAAAATCAGTTTGCGCAAGCATACGCAGAAGCTTTTGCAGCAAGTTTAGTAACAAATGTATTGAGCGGTGAATTTAAGCATGCGTTAGTTAATGCAATAATAGATGGTGCGATTCAAGATTTAAGTATGTTAGTGGCAACGCCTTTTACAGAAGCTTCCAGGCTTGGCTCATCAATGGCGGCAGAAGTTGCGCAAAGTTTTACCGTAGGAGTAAGTTCTGCGGTATTCCATGCGATAACAGATAAGGTAGTGTGGGGGCAAGATTTAGATTTAAGTACTGCAGTTATTGCAGGTGTGCAATCTGTGTTAATTGATTTGGGACGTAGCAAAGGTATAGCTGATGCGCAAACTATGTCCGAAAGAGAACAAAGAGAGCAAGCTGCAGCAGAGGCGCATAGAGCTGCAGAGGAAGAAGCGCGTAAACGAGGATTGGCGCAAAGACAGAAGGAAGAGGATGCTAAACTAAAGGCTGGTAAAGAAAGAAAGTCTGCAGTTAGCAAAAAGGAATATGAAAGAAGAAAGGCATTAAAACAATTAAAATCACAAAGTACACCGGTTCAATTCAAAGAAATTGGAGCAGCTTCTGTAGAAGCTAAACAGATTACCTTTAATCAATTTATTGGAAATGTTGAAAAAGACATAGGGCGTCCTCTCACTCCTGCAGAAAAATCTGAGATTCAAAAGGCAGTAAGAATTGAAGTAAGTGAATTAATGCACCCCGGCTTTAAATCTCCTATTCCAGTTATGACTCTAAAAATCTTAAATGGAACTATATCCATGCCTGGTGGTAAAGAATTAATACTTGGTATGCCAAAAGTAGGTGGGGGATCGTCTGCACAAGCAACACCGAGATTCCGATTACGCAACACTTTAATGCGAACTGCTACTGCTATGGAGCTGGGAACTAAATGGCTCGATACAGTTGCCGGTGAAGTAACTACTACGGCGCTAACTTACCGGATTCCACTTGATAAAGGGATCGCAAGTTTAGCCGGTATTGGATTGATAGGTGTATTTGTTTGTAAAAAAATGATGGATGAGCCTTACCCTAGCATGGCACATACTTCCCCCTTAAATTGGATCCCGGTATTTACAATGCCATTCAATATGCTCAGAGGTATAAGTTATCATGAAGAAAATGACCCTCTAAAAACGTTTAGCTTTACGGAGTCTACTGCAAAACCATTACCTAAACCATCAGGATATCCGGCTAAAACTAAGCCTTTGCCAAAGCCTGGTGGGTTCCCGGCTGAACCCCCAAACTTTCCTACGACTACTGCACATGATAGCTCTGTACCAGATAAGTCAAAATATGATACTGTGCCAGGTAAAGGGGCGGGATTTGTTGGGCCGAAACCGCATATGTTTACGCCAGGATATGCGGCTGGTAAGGGTAGTTTTGATCCGCTTGTTTTTAAAAAATTTAGTTCACCACGAAGAATAGTTTGTGCCAATGGGCTAATTTATGAAGATGCGCCTTACCACAAAGAATATGATACTGCAATAAAAAATAAACGTCCTTCGAATCCTAAAAATGGTCTTGAGAATGCTATTCAAGTAAAAGATTCGTCACAAACCAGAATTAGTTATGACGAACTTTCCGGAGAGATTACTATTTTTATGCGACATGAATATAATGTTTTCCACGGCCATGTTAGACGATGGGATGAATTAAAGCAAACCCACAAGAATGTTCTTATAGAGAACTTTGGTTTTTCGATAAAAGGTAAACCGCCTAAATATGAGAGATAAATATGAAAGATAATTTTAACATTTTACCAGATAAATTGTACCAAAAATTAATAAAAGGAATAGAAAATAATGAGCATTATGTAATAGGAGAAATGATTGGAATTGGTATGGATTTTGTATTGGATGATAAGGTATGGTCATTAATTATAAAATGTACCGAATCAAAAGATGAATGGATTAGACGAGCAGGTGTAATATGCTTGTATCATAACTATATCAGTGCAAGAGATAATATATGTGATGCTAGGTTTTTTAGCTTCATCGAAAAATGTCAGAATGACCAATCAATTGAAGTACAGGATATTTTAGATGAGCTGAAAAGTGAGCTTGTTGAATTTTCTCCTTCTTTGTATTACCAGTATTTTCCGAGGTAGGATGAATCATAAATGTTCCAATGCTGAAAAATACATTTACTGTAACAGAGTTTGTCATTTCATTTGAGTAAAGATACTAAAATAAAAAATAAGTATCCAACAAAACCATTAATTGTTCTTGATAACTCAAAGGTTTTTAAAGATAAAGTAAAACACCAAAGAAGAATATCATACGATCCTGGCACAAACGAAATAATAATACTCGATGGTAGAATTGATACAAATTTTCATGGTCATGTTAGACAATTGAATGAACTAAGCAATGAAATGAAATAATTTATAATTAAAGCGTTTGGTTTTAATAATAAGGGCAAACTTAAAAGGTAAATATCATGAAATACTCTGAACCACGTTCCTATAACGAGCAAGAAATAGATCAAGTTATAAAAGGAAACAAAGATCAAGATATTTGTGATATGTTGCTTGGCGTCACTTTTAATGATACGAGTGATCAAAAAGCATTTGCAGTCTGCAAAAAACTCTTTAATTGTTCTAATGAACAAGTTATCAGAACGATTTTTGAATGCCTAGGACATATGGCAAGAATACATAATAACTTGCCAGAAGATGATGTTATACGATTTTATAATAAATACAAGAATTCAAATAACTATAACATTAGATGGGGTATAGACATAATGTTGGATGATGTTAGTGTATTTATTCCATTACTATACGATAGGTTAACAAGAGGTAACATATGATTCATAATGCAGATGAATTTCTAGATGCAATATCAAAACATAAAAGCGATATGGGTAAAGAGATTCCATTTAAAAAATCATGGTTGTTCCAGGGTTTAAAGGTGCGTAGATTATGAATAAATTATATGGTTTAATAGAAAAATATAAATTAACAAACTTGTTAACTGATCCTATACTCCAAGATGGTATAGATATAGTTTCTGAATGCAGAAAAAATTGGGTAAGTATAAATTTCCCACCAGATGAAGTGAAGTTGTTAGAAAAGAAAGATTTTGTCGATTTAATCAATCTTATTATTGATGCTAACACAAAATATATAACAGATCACAATATGAAAAAATGCATTTTTACTTGTGGTATGATGAGCAGTCAAATTGTTTGTCTTATTCATTGATAACTGCTAAAGAACCTTTAAATCTACCATTTGAATGTAAGCTTCAAATAACTGATGACTTGAATATAATTATATCGCATTTTTACGAATTGTGTATTAATTACTCATTAAATATTTCAGATTTTAATAGGCTCGAAGATTTAAGCTACAACGAGAATGAAGGTAAACAAGTTGATTTTGAGTTGCCAGTGTATTATAAGACTATTGGATAATCTACATAGTATTAGAGCAACAAAATGGAATAATGTTCAATTTGGTAGGGTTTTTCACTAATGAAAATGATTTTTAAATATGAAAACTCATTATCTAAGCTTAACACATGGGTGATGCAATGAAAGCTAAATTTGAATTCTATGAAATTGTTAAAATTAACACTAAAGATCCAGAAAGATCGATAAAAAATGATTATATAGGTTATATTGCAGGTAAATCAACAGGCGACAACGCTATTGAATATGCTGTATGTTTATTTGATGATGATATGGTATATTGTTTTAATGAAATGGATTTGGAAAGCACCGGACAGTTTTTCGAAGAAGAAAATTCAGCACCTCGTACTAAAATTAGAGTTCAAGTAAATGATGATCAAGGCGAGATTAAACAAACCTTTAAAAACTACCAAGAAATTGAGGCTGCGATTGATTCAAAAGACATTGCAAAAGTATCAGGGTATATGCTTGAGGTTGGCTTTATTGCAGATTCAAATAATGAAACTTATAACTTAATTGAAAAATGTATCGATAATGCAGACAAAGAAATTCAATTAAGCGGGCTGGTTGCGTTGAGAAATTTGCTCATAAGAACTTATCGAAGTTTTGACAAGGGATATTTGGACAGTATTTTACAAAAGGCTTCTCGGTTTAACAGTGACGATTGTGGTACTGTTGTCAAACAAATAATAGATTTAAAAGAAGAATTTTTTAACTAAATATATTTTAAATTGTGGTATACATGTGATAAATATATCGCAGGCATTACTCAACAAATGTTGCAGCACGAATATGTCAAGTTATTACGCACCGAGTCGGTCGGTAACTGTGGAGTTGCCGCCACTGTGACTCTTGCTGTGTAAAGTCTCCAAGCCTGATTTTTTTGTTTGCAATAAATTTTGAAAACGCGCGCGTAACAGCCCGCGGCCGCCGCACGATATACACCCGCGACGCCTCGCGTGGCGCGGCGCGTAGGCCCGCAGCATATTTATATCCTAATTTATTCAAATCCCCAGCAATGGCGCGCATGTGAAAACCTTTGTCGAACTTAAATTCAAAATCTCTCTTGAGCTTTTCGTCATTTTCATTTATGTAATAAATACCCTGCGCAAATGCTTGCAAATAGCAAGCTGGTAAATGGCGCTGGATATAACCGATTATCTGACACCAAAATATAAACCTACGATTCCATTGTTCATTTGCATTGCCATTAAAGTTATCAAATTGTTCATCATAAAACTCAAAGGCTTTTAGCAGATAAAAAGGATTGAATATTTGCTCTTGGTTTGCGGTAGCTGCAAATTGTGCCCTGAAATTATGTAGGCTTGCGTTTAATGGGCTGTCTGTATGTTGTCCAGGGGTATCTAATTCAAATGCAACTTGTAGATCTGTAGCAGCATTAATTGTATTTAATATTGTAACAAGAGTTGAAGTTTTAAATGCTTGCGCGGTAGACATTTGTGCTGTCTCGTTTGCATCTATTCCTTCAGGGTAAATTGTTGTCAATTGGCGCTGTATCTCAAGTGTTGGTACAAAGCTTAATTTTATGCCACGGTGTAGTTTTTGTAGCAAAACTTCTTTTATCATCTGCACCATATCTATATCCCCAGCACAGATTGCAGCTTGTAGTGGGGTTAGATTTTTAATCTCTTTGCCTGAGAGGTCGGTAGCACTTGCAGATGCGTCTCGCAATAACTCCGGATGAAACTTAACAATTTTCCTGGCTAAATCTTCATTACCAGATACCACAGCAGTTAATAAATTTTTTTTCATAGTCTTAGACGAGATATTTTTAGCTGCCCTACAAGTGACAGAAAACTCCAATAAGCTACGAGCATCTAGATACTCTGCAAAGAGAATAGTTGTGAACACCCCTTCATTTGCTAAAATTAGATTGACTCGACCTTCGGGAGTTGTATCTGCACTTTTTGTTCCATTTTTGGGCATGTTTACTACCTCTATCTGTAAAAATTGGTCTATATTTTATGCGGGAATCATAACATAATGATAGTTACATGTATAATTTAGCATGAATAATTGAAGGAACCATAGGCGCAAATTAATTTACTAATCCACTATCTAAAGTGATTGCATATTTCGCACGCAACCATTTCCATATTGGTGTTACCATGATTTTATAACTTTTACCGTTTATGTCTTGAATTTCTTCGTATTCTTCATGCATAGTTATAATAACTCCTTCTTTTAATCCAAATCTGTTCATCGCTTCCACTAACCCAGCAATTTCTCTTTGCTTAGTTTTTGCATCAGCTAGTTCTATGCATGCCTGGATTACTGCTATTGTTTGCATGTTACTACGTAATACAAAATCGCACTCTTTATTACCTTTATAGTAAAAAATATCAAAGTTTCTGCGCTTTAATTCTATAAAGACAACATTTTCTAACATACGTCCTAAATCTTCAGTAGTTCTAAAGCCTACGATTTTTGCTAAGGCATGATCTACAAAATAGATTTTGCGTGGCGCTTGCTGTTGTACCTTAAGACTATCATCATATTTATGGACAAAAAAGCACAAGAAGCTATTTTCCAGATAACGGCAATAATCTGAAATTGTCGTGATGCTTTTAACAATGGTGCCACTGGTATTAATCATATTTAAAAGTTTTGATGATGTTACTTCTTTACCACAATTACTTGCTAAAAAAAACACTAACCTTTTCAACACTTCCGGGTTTGAAATTTTGTAACGCGCCACAATATCTTTATATAAGATGCTGGAATAAAGCGAGTGCAGATAATCTGGCTCTTGATTGGATAAATATGCGGGGATCCCTCCTAATTCAGAATATTTATTATAACTCTCCTTTAATAGTCCAATATCAGTAGTGCTATAGTGCTGTTTTTCTAATGGAACTACATTTTGCGAAAATTCTGCAAATGAAATCGGATAAACCTGTAATTCAATGTATCTCCCTGTCAAGCGCGTACCTAATTCTTCACTAAAGAGATTAGCATTTGACCCTGTTAAATATATTTTGCAGCCGCTATTATACATGCGCCGTACAAATAACTCCCAAGATGGTATATTTTGGATTTCATCAAAATAAAAGGTTGTCTGTACGCCATACAGCGTAATTAAAACTTGGTGTAATAATTCAAAATCTTCTGCATCAAAGGTGACCAGACGCTCGTCTTCAAAGTTGAAGTGAAAATCATTACTTTTTTCATGTCTTCTTCGTTCATGCTCTAACAATACGGATTTGCCACAACGTCGTACGCCAGCGAGCACAATTATTTCTTTATTCCGAGAAAAACGCGCAAGTTTTGATTCAATTGTTCTAGGTATATATTCTTTTGGCCAGTCATTTTTCTCATGCTGGTCTAGCACTATACGTGTTAGTAACTCTTGCGAGATGCTCATAAACCCTCCATCTATACTGGATAGCCTATACCGAAAACCTTCCATTGTCAATGGAGGGTTTGCTGCAAAACCTTCCGCTAGCAGTGGAGGCTTCCGGAGAGCTACGTGCAGCTGCAAGCAGTCTCGATAACCCAGTTTCATTGACTAACCAAGTATGGCGCGCTGACACGCCATCGCACCTTGAAAAAAACCAATCCACCCATATATATGTACTCAAGTTAAAAATTCCAACAAGGGGTATAGACATGAGTGCTACAGCGGCAAAAGAAACTTTAGGTTTTCAGGCAGAAACCAAGCAATTATTGCATTTAATGGTGCATAGCTTATACAGCAATAAAGAAATATTCTTACGCGAGCTAATCTCGAACGCCTCTGATGCTGCCGATAAATTGCGCTATGCAGCCCTTGCAAACCCAGCACTTTACGAAGGTGATAGTGAACTGAAAATTATAGTGACCTTTGACGAAAAGGCAGGCACGCTTACTGTCAAGGACAACGGCATAGGTATGTCGCGTGAAGAGGTTATCAAAAACCTTGGAACTATTGCACGCTCTGGCACCGCAGAATTTATGAAAACCTTAACAGGTGATCAAGCCAAAGACTCTAAATTGATTGGTCAATTTGGGGTAGGTTTTTACTCTTCATTTATCGTAGCAGATAAAGTAACTGTTCGCACACGTAAAGCTGGACTTCCAGCAAGTGAAGGTGTTGAATGGTCTTCAAATGGTGAAGGTACATTTGAAGTAGAAACTATCGACAAAGCTGATCGCGGTACTGAAGTCACCTTGCATTTAAAAGAAGAAGATAAAGATTTATTAAATTCTTGGCAATTACGTCATATCATCAATAAATATTCTGATCATATTACTTTACCAGTAGTTATGCATAAAATTAAAACTGTTGGCAAAGAAGAAGAGGGTGCTGAAAAAACTGATGCTGCTGCAGAAGCACCTGAAGAGGAAACCGTAAACAAGGCTACAGCATTATGGACTTTGCCAAAACAAGATATTACTGATGAACAATACATCGACTTATATAAGCATATTACGCACGATTTTGAGGCGCCATTGATTTGGAGTCACAATAAAGTTGAAGGTAAACTAGAATACACAACTTTATTATATATCCCAGCACATGCACCGTTTGATTTGTGGTCGCCAACCAAACCGCGCGGTTTAAAACTATATGTGCAACGCGTATTTATAATGGATGACTCAGAGCAGTTCCTGCCGAGTTACTTACGTTTTGTGCGTGGTATTTTGGATTCAAATGATCTACCGTTAAACATTTCGCGTGAAATTTTGCAAAGCAATAAAGTAGTAGATTCAATGCGCAGTGCAACTACTAAACGTGTTTTAACAATGTTAGAAGATTTAAGCAAAGAGCATGATAAATACAAGAAGTTCTGGAAAGAGTTTGGCCAGGTAATGAAAGAAGGTCCAGCAGAAGACTTTGCAAATCGTGAGCAAATCTCTGGCCTATTACGTTTTGCATCAACCTTTACCGATTCAGAAGAGCAGAATGTATCTCTGGACGAATACATCGCACGTATGCCATCTGGCCAAGATAAGATTTACTATGTTACAGCAGATACATTCTTAGCGGCAAAACATAGCCCACAATTAGAAATCTTCCGTAAGAAAGGCATTGAAGTATTATTGCTATCAGATCGAGTTGATGAATGGCTAATGTCGCACTTGAATGAATACAAAGGTAAAAAATTGCAATCTGTAGCACGTGGTGGCTTAGAATTAGGCGAGCTTGATGATAAAGAAGCGAAAGAGGAAGAGCAAAAACGTAGCACAGAATTACAAAGCGTTTTAGAGCAAATGAAAAAAGTATTGAGCGATAAAGTGCAGGATGTGCGCATTACGCGACGTTTGACTGCATCGCCTTCATGTATTGTAGCTGGTGAAAATGATATGACACCACAAATGGAACGCCTGATGCGAGCCGCTGGTCAAAATGTACCACATTCTAAGCCGATTTTAGAGTTGAACCCAGATCACTCATTACTAAATCGTTTGCAAAATGAGGCGGATGATGAAGTATTCGCTGATTTATCTTGGATCCTATTAGATCAAGCGATATTGGCAGATGGCGGCCAATTGGATGATCCAGCAGCGTTCGTACGGCGTATGAACAAACTATTATTAAAATAGTTATTTGAGTAAGTGACTATTAGGTAGTGCTCTGTTGTATTTATGCTCGCAGTGACTATATAATCTGTAGATTATAGTTACGCGAGCATAAGTACAAAACGAGACATTCAAATGAACAACCAGACCATCTTAATTGCAAGTATCATACTTTGTAGCTTAGGCGGCTGGTATGTGGTTATGTCGAAGTACTTCGCCCTAAAAAAAATATTGCAAGCTGAAACAAATGCAAAGCAATCTCGCCCGCATGTGGCGGTTGCCCCTCAAGCATCATCACGCAGGGCAGTAGAGGCTCCAATTTATATGCCAGATCCTTTCCCTGAAACCGAGTATGTACCAGGTGAGCATATTCCCGGTATGGGGCCGCCACCTTTGCCCAACATGCCTTATCGAGTGCCGCCTGAGGTAGTAACCGCTTTACAACAACGGCAGCAAGAAGTTATCAACAATACCGCAATCCAGCAGCAACTTAACAGTCATACAGCAATGCAACAGCAACGATCAGAGAGTGTAACTAACGTGAATAATAGAAAACGTGAAGTATGTAATTGGGGCTGTATGTTGCATGTTTCTGGAATGGCACTAATTACCGGGATACCGTTTTTAAATATTATCGCGCCATTATTATTGTGGCTTTGGAAAAAAGAGCAACATCCGTTTTTAGCTAAACAAGGGCGTGAGGTAGTGAATTTTCAAATTACCTATACGTTTATTCAATTCTTATGCTTAGGATTAGGCACATTATTTGTGTGGCTTTCCCCTGCAGCTGCTACATACCTATTTGAATTGACCCGACCAGTGCGGGTAGTATTTGCAACCAGCATGTATTTGCCGTTTAATATCTTTACCGTTTTACCATTCTTTTGGGCCTGCGTGATGATTGTACGTGGGGCAGTTGCGGCATATCATGGTATTAGTTATCGCTACCCATTATCGCAACCATTTATATTCGAAGGATCGGCATTACAAACCAAACAACAGGCAGATCAAGTAATAATGCGTAAGGAACCACAAATACAGCCACAACAACAACCAGAAACCGTTGGCCCAAATTTTAATAGGATTAATTTCGGATAATATTTAATTTAAAAGGATTTGCGCATGCCAGGAGAGCATTATTTTCGCGCTAAGTATTTAAATCAAGCAGAAATCACCAGCACATTAAATAGACATCCATTATCCAACTTGGCTAGAAGTTGCAAGGAGTTGGATGCACAAGCTAGATTTCTAGACGTTATTAATTTAGAAAATGGCTTGATTCGTTTTTTAACTGAACTAGCAGCGATACAGCACAAGCAGAATAAAACAACTACGACGCTAGAGCAATACGAATTTAATTTTTATTGTTATGCCTCAATTGATGAACATTTGTTTCGGATCGCGTTAAAAATAGTATTTACTGTATCTCCAGATTTAGTAGTAAAATGTAAAGATCAAATGCTTCCGGATTATAGTAATTACCAAATATTTGGCGATATGCGGCTTATTCCGAATTGTATCAGCCCTGAAGTTGATTTAGAGCAGATGTGTATTTACCTAAATAGCAATAATAATTTAATGCTACAAGATTGGTCAGTGTTATTGTTTAGTAGAATTAACATTGGGGCAGTGGCAGTTCAATATTGTAATATTACAGATCGCAAGTCTGAAATAGAGCTATATTTTCTAGAAATGTTTCATGGTTTTATTATTTCATTACTTGAGCCTATGGCAATTTACATTGGTGATTATGATTTCAGTGCAGGTATACTGAGGGATCCCCACAAATTTCACCTTTGTCCCTCTTGCTGGCAAGCGGCCAATTGGCTGTACGCACATCTAAGGCTAATATCCCCGCGACCAGC
>JAGVLG010000051.1 GCA_020054325.1 Gammaproteobacteria bacterium | reverse complement strand
GCTGGTCGCGGGGATATTAGCCTTAGATGTGCGTACAGCCAATTGGCCGCTTGCCAGCAAGAGGGACAAAGGTGAAATTTGTGGGGATCCCTCAGTATATCTGCACCAAAATTAAGATCATTTTGAAAAAATTTTATACAACCGATATACCATGACGTTTGTGTAAATTATCACGTGCATTATATTCATCTAACCCGGTAGCAACATCGAATGTTTCATCTAAGGTGGAGCAAAGAGTATTTAAAATGCGGATGGGTTTATCAGAGGCCTGACAATCGTGAGTGTTTGTGCAATTCATGTAAAATTGCAGAGAATCCAACATTTCTCTAACTTCCATCAATAAATGGTTGATTTCAGCTATATTTCTTGGTTGAGCTGTAATAAAGTTTTTAACATACTGAATAATTAGAGCTAAACATTCCGACATTGGCTCCATGTATTTACCTAATATAGTGAAGTATTGGGTTTTATTTGCAAAGCCTGGTGATTCAAATAAAGACCATGTATTTTTTGAATCAAAACTATTTCTGTAGCGCATATGAACAAGTAATAATAATTTTATAAAATCTCTAGATATATTCATGATAAATTGATGATCTGACATTACGTCAAAATCGGAACGTATTGATGTATGCCTGCCTATTAATTCTTGCTCCATCTGAACAATATCTTTATCTATTGGATTAATAGATGCTCTTTTAGGAGGGGCATATATAGGAATATAATTTTGTAATCCGATTAAAGGTATTTCTTCATCAGCTGTAGGATTGCTAGAACAGCTTGAAAATAATAACATAACGTGTTTAGTAAAGACTCCGATGTTATGCGATATAGTTTGACCGGCGCTAGAGTTTTCTATTGGGAGGCCTTCTCTTTTCCTGAAATCTATAAACTTAATAAGCTGTTTTTTTGCTATAGATAATTTATTCTGTAGTATTTCTATTTGATTATTTTTATAGGAAGGGTCTGATGGATGCAATTGCTTTTTATCTTTTCTATTAGAATTAACTCCAGTCTTAAAATATAAACATTCATCATAGGCTTTTGTATAACCAATGCTTTCGGCAACAACAGCGGCGGTCAAGCTAAATAAAAAGCTCCAATGCTCAATATGCGTCTGTGAAAGATTTTGCCGGTTATTTGAATGTTCATTGATATCTTTTGTCAACCCATATTCCAAATCCCAGCAAGCTTTTGATGCACATTGTTCCAAAATTTTGCATAGGAGATAGATTCTAATCTCTTCTCGAGCGCTAGGTTCAAAATGCAAAAGCAGGGAATTTACCAGGTCTTTATATTTCTCTGTAGCTCTAGCGTATAGAACAACTGTACGTTGATATTCTTGCCACCATCCATTTTCCCCATGAATGTTAAGGCTTTTTGCAACATCACAAAGAATTTGTGCATTATACCAGGCAATTGACAGATCAATAGCAATACAACCTTTAATTATTGGGACGCAAGCTCTATCATCTTCAGAAATAGCTCCATTTAAACTTGTTAACTCTTTTTCTACTGTATACTCAGGTACACTAACATCGCGACCATCATATGATGTTCTGTATATGCCAGGAACTTCTACAATAAATTTAGTAGGGAGAATCTTTGGCAATGATACCCAAGATAAGCTGTTTAAATCGTCTAAATTTAAAAGTCTTCCGTCTTTGATTTCTTCTAATGTTTTAACAACTTTAACTTCAGGCATTTAGACCCCCTTCTCATATATCTCTTCGCTATTAATAATACTTATTTACATATTTCATATTAAATCACTGTTTTCTTGGGCACCGGAAGAAACGAGTTTGAAGTTGCGGGTTGCTGCCCACTCTTTTCCTTTGTTTTTTTACTAAACTTTAAAATGCCTCTTAAGGTATTTAAAGTATAAGACATCGGAGAGAAAATTAATGGATTGCGTTGCCCACTTCGTACAGATGCTGCCTCAGCATTTTTAAATCTTTCAATGTTACTATTAGTAGATTTAATAGCCCCACTTAAACCGTCAAAAGCGACTTGATCTTTGTAAATAGAAGGTCTTTTATATACTGAAAGAGAATTTAAAATCCCCTCAGTATCCATAACAATTTGTTCATACTCAGCTCTAGTTGGATGGTTGCTTGGCAATGTATTTATATGAGCTTTTAAAGCTTCTAAACGAGTTTTTAAGTCCTGAATAGCCTTGAATACACCTTTTTCTATACTGGCTGGTTGAGGCAAATTGGTTAAACGTTCCGATAAAGATCTTTCAACGTTAAGAGTTGTCATAATTTCAGATATTGCAATTGGCATTTGTCCGGCATTACCTTCATATGATTTTTGTACGGCCAACAACGCCATAGATAGTTCGTAATCAAAGGTACGCGTAGGGCCGGCTAACTCTGATAATCCTGAAAGAACTATGTTAAATATGGTAAAAAATATATTAGCTTTTGTAGTATCAGGCATTGCAAGATTATATTCACAATCTGCTTCTGAAGTGGTCCTATTAGTAGGGCTTATTGATGGTGTTACCGATTGTATATCAGATGTATGAACTATTTCGTGTATACCTACAATATCAGATAACTCATGGACAAGCGTTGCATTTGCATTGCTAGGCTCACACATTTTTAATTCATCATATAAAGTTCTAATACTTAATGCGGTTAAGATAACTTGTAGAATTGCAACGCCTACCAATAAAGATTGGGTTAAGTTTTCTTTTAACCATTTCGAGAGTGCAATATCTGCTTTTGTTATTGAGAATGTTTCCCCTGAACCATTTATTTTAAACTCCACTCTTTCTGCTTTAACCCATTTTTCCGCCAGATCAGACCTATTTAAACGCCCAGCTGGTTCTTTAATTGTGCCAATTCCAGTTTGATCTGGGAAGAATGTAATTTCAGACAATTTTTCTAACGGAAGATTCTCTACACAGACTCTCTGAACCTCTCTGAGTTCTTTAACTCTTTTTGTTTCTTCAAAAAAGGATCTTGCAACATAGGCGCAATTCGTCATGAAATTTGCCACTCTGGTAATGCTTGCAACGGTTTCAGTATCACTTACTTTCATTGCGGCTAATGTTTCGTTGGCATACTCACCATAAGCAGTTAAAATATTAATAATCCATACAGCTACAAGAAGACGAGGAGCATCATGAACTGCTTCGTTTACAGGTTTACGAATATGACTAAGTTTAAGCCCAGTTAATTTGCATAATCTTTTTAAATGTGACGGCTCATCACTTAATGATTCAATGGGATAGCGCCATGTGCTCATTTCCTTTTGTATCTCATCAGTGCATCTTTTAATGATTTCATCAGCGATTTTCAAAACAGTTTTTCGTACAACTCGTAATTCATTAGCGGTTTTCTTAAGCTCTGTTGCTGTAATTAAATCATATTCTCTTATGCTTTCATCTCTAGCATCAGACAATATAAAATCCTGGAAATAATGAGTTATGCCATCATCTCTTTTTTGTTTGGAAAAACAATTAAACGACTTCTTTTTGGCGAGTAATACTTTATTTTCCAGATGAGCTAATACTGCATCACTCATATTTTTTTTATCAAATGATTTACCCGTAGTAGCTGTAATTGAGTTCAAAGCATCTTCACATGCCTTGAATACACTCTTATTATCATATTGTCCTTGTTCTATGGCTGATAGAATTGCAAGATCAGTAGGTGGTTGTATATTAAGAGGGTTTCTATTTATTGCCGTTGGTATAAAACGAGCAGAAGCAGTTCCAGCATTTATTAATGCTAGAGAGATATGTGTGGTTGTTACAGGTAAATTTGCACCGAAAGTTCTTTCATAGACGGGAGGTACATTTCCTTGATATTTATCATCTTTGTAAGCTTTAACCTCGATTCTATAGTCATATACTTCAGCAAGAACTTCTAATTCTATAGGGCCACCTACGAATATATACGCTGCCTGCCCTAATTCAATTAAATATTTATCAGCGACTTCTTCAAGAAATGTTGCAACTTTCCTGTCATTATCTTCAAATTCTAAGGCATCATCAACCGCACCTAATACAGTGAAATCGTCTAAATCTTGAAGAGTTCGTGAAGAGCTGGCACTGCTATATGAGTCAGATCTCATGTAATCTCGAGGTAATAAATCTTTATAATAATCAGAAAAAAGATTTTTAATTTTATTTTTAAGTTTGTGCTGATTAGGAATCTCATCAAAAAGGTTTGTAATTCCAATGCCGGAAGTATGAGTTCTAGCACGGTTTAATAGGTTACCAAAAAAGTTTGGTAAAATAGCGTCATTATTTTCTAGTTCACTGCATACTTCTAAGCGTAGTCTATAAGCAGATTCAACTAAAGATGCATCGTCCACATCCGAATTTATTGCGATTGCATGGGCTTTAAAGCAAGCTGCAAATAAACAATTGCCATCCCCAGGAATATCTATGATATCACTTTGTTGCATATCACGGCTGGTTGGATCAAATGATGGTGAAATAGCTACATAATGGGCAGAGACATCACTACCGCCAGCTAATAGAAGTATTCTAATGGGCATTGTATAGGCTGCTGATGGGGTTTCCGGCATAAAAGGTTGCGTATTTCGAACATAGCCACCGCCTGCAATTGACCAAACTTCAATCGATCGTCCGTGGATATTTGCTATGGCCTGTATTTCAGGTGCGCCACCATAAGTACCGCGTCTAGACATAGATGCTACATATGTAGCTATGGATTTATCTACAAATTTCTCTTTTCGTATTTCTTCAAGAGCTGCTATCTGGCTTTCTAATTTTGCAATTTCTGTAGCGGATGCAGTTGCGGAATTTTTGAGGATTGCTAGATCAGCATTTAGCGCTGTTATTTCCTCAATGAGATCTTCTAAATTTTGAGCAGTTAAACTTTCGTTAGCTCGATATTGACAGTATTGTTGATCCAAAACATCTATATGGCCTTGCAGCCTAGCTGTTTGTACCTCTGACTGTTTAAAATCTTGAAGTGCTTTTTCTAATTGAGCACGTAGTGTAGCAATTTGAGCTTCATGCTCAGAAATAGTTTGAGTTGCTGCTTTTAATTGCGCTTCTATTCTGGCAATGATCTCATCTCTTGCGCGTAAATCATTTTTAATTCCAGCTAGTTGTGCATTTACCTGAACAAGTTCTTCTTGTAGTTTTGTAGCCGCTTCTTGTTCGGTTTTTATACTAGCTTGAGCTTGGTTTAATTCTTGTCTTAATATTATGTCTTGGTTTTCTAATTCAGATACTCTAGTTTGAGCTTGAGAGTGTTGTGATTCTAAATTATTAAGTTGTTGTTGCAAGATAGCAGCATTTGCTTCTTTTGATTGAATGTTAGACTGGGCAGCCGTTAATTGGTTTTGTAATGTAGCCGCTCTATCAGTTAGAGTTCCTATATTGGCATTAGCGCGATCCCTTTCACTCACAATTTGATTTAATTGTGTTTGTAAATCTGTTCGTTGATTTGTTAGGGTAGTTACTTGTTGATTGAGCCCATCTATTACCGGTTGTAATCGGGCTCGTTCTTCTTGGGCTCCTAATATTTTTCCGCCGCGTTCACCGGCTTCTCTAGCTTTTGCAGTTTTACCCATAATTACTCCAGTGTTATTATTTGTTTGCGTCAACCAATTCGTGAATCTTACCATGTGGGTTACAGGTTAGTAAACCCTATAACTGCACCCATAAGTTTTACAAGTAAAAGACATTAATCTTGGGTGTGGGCCTCGTTTTTATAGCGATTCTTGCCAAATACTCTCTAAAAAGTTGATCCCCCAGTATTAACGTATATGCACTAATACCCTAGCGGCCCATAATATGAAAAACGTTAATTTATATTATACCCGACCAATGCCGCATCCATCGTGGTATAGTCTTGACTATTCCGACCAATACCGCATTCATCGTGGTAAAGCCATGACCATTCCACGGTACATCTTATAATAGTCGTATGTGCGCCAAGCGAAGCCAGGTCGCATTTGGGGACATTTTAACTTTGGTTTTTAGGGGACACTTCTGCTATGTAAGAAGTCAATACCTAAGTGTAAAAAATTCCTTGTAGCTTTCCACACCTATCTACCATTAACAATATTCAAACCCAAAATCTAATTTT
>JAGVLG010000044.1 GCA_020054325.1 Gammaproteobacteria bacterium | reverse complement strand
GCTTGACAACCGTGGGTATATTATGGAGAATCAAGTTGTTTAACTAAAACGGACAATCGGCGTATCAGAAATACCGGGCATTTTAGCTTATCACCAACAATTGTGTTGGGCATTGTTGCAATAAAATAAAACATATAGTAGAATATGAGCCAGTTTAATAAGTAACCATCTAAGAAAGAACTAAATGAAAGACGAATATTTAATATACAACTACACGATTGCAAAGAATACAATGTTATTAAATCTTATTGATTATAAGTTAGAATCAAAAGAAGATTTATTGCAGGCCTTTAAAGTTTTACTAGAGGCCAAAAAATTAAATCCTCGTAGTGATGACCCTTGTGAATTTGTCTTATCACGCAGCGGGCATATTCTAGGAATTGACGTAACACTCGAATTGGACCGTAGTTCTTGGTCTAAGTTAGAAAATCTTTATTCTGGGCGGCAGATCAAATCGAATGGCTATTACAACACAGATATACCTTTAAAACACTTGTGTGAACTTCTGAAAAAATATTCTCTAAAATCCAACTTAGATCCTCACACTGGGAATCATTTCAGTACCATTCAAGATGGTATTGCATACACCAGTTTTCCCTACAGAACACACCCGCTTAAAATTTTTGCATGCCAATGGCCTGGCCATGCCTGTCACGTAGCTATATATAATGACGCATTGGTGTTAAGCAATGCTGGGGAAGCTGCATCACATCTTACAAGTGGCGTTAAAATATTTAAAATTAAGTCGGAATTGCCATTAGATGAATCGAAAATTATAGCCCTGTTAACGGAAAATAAATCTGCACTAGACTTTGAAAATAAGTTGGCACAAATCGTTAATATATATAAGCCACTAATTACTTTTAGCCAGATTAAACCACAAAAACATGGCACTTGTACCTTTGTCAATGCCAAGCGGATCATAATGCCATGCCTAGCGTTACTTGGCGATAAAGATCCATATAAGAGCTATAAAGATTTTACTAATTGGATGCGTGATTATGAAATTCAACGTTTGATTGATGCAGTAAAAGAAGCTGCAAAAAACAAAGAAGCTGAAAAAGCTATGCTATTAGTAGAAATATTACGTAGCTATATCATTAAAGTATTTACGGACAAGCAAAAAAGCGATCGTAAACAAGGGAAAGATTTTATTAGGGCTGCAACAGTCTTATCATTTTTGTCGGAAGAGTTGGGTCTAAATGTAACAAATATGATCAGTCTTTTGTCGCTATCATCTCGGGATAAATTAAAAATACTTTCACACAGTAAACAACCCAGGCGCCTAAGTTACGCCTGCATTCTTAATTAGAATTTTTGAATGCAATTTAGATTTAAGACACTTTTTCGCACAACTGGTTTTTAAAGAATCACCGTATTATTGTTAGGTTCCGGTAAAATATTTCATGGGAAAGAGCCTACCGGAACCTCACAATTGAATATGAATTAGTTGTGCATGATGAGCAGCTACTTTTAACTGGGATCAGTCGGGTGGGCTTTCCGCTGCAGCATTAACTTAGCTCAATATCTCTTAGTCAACATATTACCAACAAGCCTGTTACCAACAAGCCCAACCATTTTGTCTTTGTCCTTATAAGTAAAAACACCCGCGTGTATTCTCACGCGTGTATTCTCACCTAGAATTTCAAGGAAATAGTTGTTATATTGTTGGGCCTTGTGATGAAATTGAACCAAAACAAATTTAATGTTCGTGTACCTACAATAAAAATTAATTTTACGGAAATAAAAGATGTACCCAAGTTTTGAAAACGCACATTCCCGCTTGATTGCAAATGATCCAACGATGACTTCGCTTTTTATTGAGAGATATTCTATAGACGAGAATATAGAGATTTTCAAAGCAATGAAATCAAATACTACCTTACGCAAGCTAACTATGCTGCAGCATCGAGGTTGTATTCTAAATGCAGAATCATTTTATTATTTAGGAGAGGCTTTAAGGATACATCCTACGTTAAAAACGCTAATAATTTCCCAACATGATTTAACACATTTGGATCTAAAGCCAATGCTTGAGGCGTTAAAGGATAATAAGGTATTACAAGAGCTTGATGTTAGAGATGTTATATTTGGTAATGAAGGTGCCATATATTTGTATGAGGCACTTCGTAGCAACACGGCACTTAAACGCCTTTCCGTCGCTTCAGCAGAGATAGGTGTTGTTGGTGCAAAAGATATTGCAGATTTATTGCTAGAGAATAGATGCTTAGAAAAACTATGTTTGTATAACAATCCAATACTTGGTTTGGGCGCACAACACATTGCTACAGCTTTGCAGACAAATTCAAAGTTAAAATGTTTGGACTTATATAGGTGCAGCATTGATGATGTAGGGGGACATGCGTTTGCTGCGATGTTAGCAGTAAATCACAGTATAAAAACACTAGCGTTAAGATTCAACCACTTGACTGATGTTAGCGCTTGCGCTATTGCAAATAGTATAATGCAAAACAAAGCATTAATTAATTTGGATTTGTTAAAAAATCAACTGACGAAGGTAACTGGTGAAGCTTTGCTCAAACTTGTTACTGAGCACCCTAAAATTCAGGTGCGACCCAATGTTTTAGGTGGAGTGGTAATTCATGAATTAAACGAACGCAAGTAAAACCTAAATCAAATTATACAATTAATTAGAGTAACAAACTATGAAGCCAGAAAAAAAGTGCGAATTTGAAGAGATATTAGAAGGCCTTGCAGCAGGGGATCCAAGACTTGCTGTATTAGATCTGTGCGGATTCGAATTAGAAATTACTGATATAACGCTACTGAGTAAGCTACTCTCTAAAGTCACGGTTCTTAATTTGGCGGGCAACAAGCTGGGAGATGATGCAATCGTAGTGTTGGCGAAAGTATTGCCGCAAACACAAATCAGAGAGCTTATCTTGGATGACAATAAAATTGGTGCAAAAAGGGAAGAATTACGCATTAATGCACGTATGGAAGGACAGTATTCATATAGGCACAACGATCTTGAGACATTCAATCAAAACGAAGATGGGATCTATATGCTAGCCGGCATCCTGGATAGAACTTGTATTGAATTGCTTAGCCTAAAGAACAATCTAGTGGAGCAATGGCATGCTGAACAGCTTGCTCGTGTCTTACCTAGAACAAAAATTAGAGTGCTTAACCTAGAACAGAATATAATATGGTCGGCTGGGCTTGAATCATTATCAGCAAGGCTTTTATCAACTCAAATTACTGAGTTACATTTGCGGTCAAATGTTATCGATGATCAAGGAATCCAAGTTTTGGCCAAATTATTGCCAAAAAGCAAAATTACCTGCCTTTCAATCGATGTTAAATCTACTAACATGTCCAGTTTAGCACAATTTATTCCACAATCCTTGATCACTAAGCTTGTTTTATGTGGCAACCAAGTGAAAGCCAATGGATATACAGAACTTTTGCGAGTGATTGAGCAATCAAAAATTACAGAACTTGAGATCGACGGCGGATACTCTTCCAGTTTTGAATCGAATGAGATGGAAATTATCGTACAAATTTTGCTGTTAGGAAAAATTAAAAGTTTTAAATTAGTCAATTTCTGGGCAAAAGAAGAATTTGTAACGCTCATCAATGTACTCTCACAATTAAATCTTGAAGCATTTGGCATAATTAGTTGCAACATGAATGCGAAGGTCGGAATTTTGCTGACGGAAGCTTTGCTTAAAACACAGATAGAAACACTTGATCTAAGCGATAATTCCATTGGGGACGAAGTCGCTACTGCTTTAGCAAAAGTATTGCCACAAACAAAAATAAAAAAGTTACGTTTAAATAAATGTGGGATCTCTAATTCAGGAGTATTAGCACTTGCACAGGCATGCTCGCAATCCAGAATGGAGCTTATTGATTTGAGTGACAATTTTTTTCGAGAAGATATGGCAATCGATTTGTCAGCGGAAATTCAAGCTCCCACAGAAGCAGAGCAGAGCTTATGCTACTCAAATACAACTTTAGAAGATCTTAAAGCCATTCTACCTGAGTTAACCACAACTAAAGCTACTACTCTTAGCTTTAAAAAGCAGTGTTTTGGTGATGAAGGCTTAAAACTGCTGGTGCAAGTATTGCCACAGACACAATTGATAAAACTTGTTTTACAAGGAAATATGGATTATATCGGCGATGGCCAAGCAAAAAGAATAAGCTCTAAGGGCGCAGCAGAACTTGCTAAAGTATTACCAAAAACTCAGCTAATATCTCTGGATGTATCAGATAATTACATCAGCTCTGCAGGCGCAAAAGCATTGTTAGAGGTGTTAAGTCAAACACAGATAGAAGAGCTTTATCTGCGTCATAATTACATAAGTTCTGTAGAAGAATTTGCTGCTAGTTTGGTTGGTGCTAATCTAAATATCTTAAATTTAGATGACAATGGAATCGAGGATCCTAGTTTGGTAAAGATGTCTGAAATATTACCGACTACAGAATTAATAGATTTAAGTTTGCAAGACAATAGAATATATGAAGATGGCATTTTAGCTCTAGCTGCAGCGTTACCAAAATCTAAAATCACCAGACTCAATTTATGTGGCAATCCAGTCGGCGATTATGAGGTCACTGAGACAAGCACGGCTAACTATTATACAAACGCAACAGTACATCGGAAATGCTCTGAAGCCATGTTGCAAGCAGTTAAATCTAGTTACAGTATTACTGCGCTTGCAGGTGTAAGCTGGATTTGCGGTTCTTCAGAAAGTGATGCACAATTTCAAGAAAAATATCTTCCAATAATAAATAATCACTTAGCTATTAACAATTTATTAACTGCGACACAACGTGATGATAAAACCCTGGAAGAATTTATTGCTGAATTACTAGGTGCTGCATTAATGTACATTAACCAGCCAAAATTATTAGATGATCCAACATTTGAAAAACCCAGAAGATTGTTAATTAAAGCTAAAGAATTAGGATCTGTGCAAGCAATATACCTACTGGCTGATATGCATTTAACAGTATTTAAAAACGCAGATGTTGCCAAAGAGTACTATCAACAGGCTGCATCTCAAGGTCATATAATTTCTACTTTATGTTTGCAAATGCTTGAGCAGGAAAACTTTTCCGAGTTGAGGCTTGGTGATCTGGCTGTAAAATTACCACGCAGATTTAGCCAAAATACGCGTACACAAAAATTAGCTTTACGCCAGCAAACAGTTGCCCTTTTGGGTGAGCCAGATGTGTTGGTTAGTAAAACTGGAGTTAGTCTGGCGGCACTTAATGAATTAGCAACAGTTAGCCCAGTTATGGACGTTTTTGTAGCTATTGCAGATTACGAGCCAATTGAGCCTGGAGAACTGCATTTCAGCAAAGGACAGACGATCTATATTAAAAATCCAGCGCACGGTTTGGCGAATCTTTCTGCTTTCATGGTTGATGATTTGGCCAAATGCTTTATTCCATATAACAGAGATAGGAAGGGAAATAGGCGAGCTGATGTTGGCGCAATACCGCCAGATATGTATTTACATCAAACACATTTTATGCGTAAACCTAGAAATGAATGGAGCGCGGAAGAAGTGTGTAATGCAATTATAGTACCGATTACTAAACCAAAATACGGTAATAAAAGTAAGCCGTATGTAGATAGATTGCAAGACGCACAGCGTGGCAAACCATTTGAAGGCTGGATTTTAAGTTATGCAAGAGCTAGCAGATTTACAGATATTCTAGGGGCATTAAATGAGAGTCTTAAGAACAAAAATCCTACTGCTGTATTTATATGGATTGATTTAGTAGGAATAAACCAACACGCTTGGATGCAGATGAATAGCGATGATATTGGTAAAATACTAGAGGTGAATTTAAAACAACTTTTCACTCACGTTAGTGATGGCAGGTTAATTCATTTTGATCGAGCAAGGCCAACAAATTTAACTAGATCTTGGTGTTTGCTGGAGTTGTTATCTTGTCTGACTGCACAAGTACAAACAGTTGCACAAACTGAAATATGTATGACATCTACAGTGCAAGCGCAAGTCTTAAGTCAAGATTTAACGCAGCTCTTAAATGACCTGGATTCTTCAAAAGCGCAGTGTTTTAACCCTGAAGACAAAAAAGCTATTGATGCGCAAATTAGAAGTGCTTTAACAAACGCAGGTGAGTTAGAAATTAGTATGCAAGAAGCATATGCTAGATTAAATACTGTTGTTAAAAGTTGGCTGCTTTCCAAATTTTTGCCAGATTTAGATACATCAAAGCAATCAGCTACTAAACCACTAACTACAGCTTTTGATCATGGCAGACGATCCAGCCAAATTTCTGCTACGCCTGCAGATAAGCAACCAGTACCTGCTAGAAGGACTTCGGTATTACAGAAATTAAGAGCAAAATTTGGTGGCTAATAGCCAGAGGCTAGCTGGTGCGACTTAATTGACAGCTTCATCTTCTATATACTGATCAAGCATATCAACGTAGCGCATAAAAAAATCTTTACTCCAAAGTTGTAGACTAGATTGTTCTTGGCTTGTTATAAATGGAGCAACGTCTTCAGCTGCAACCTTCCAATCAATATCAGCTATTATTTTTTTTAAATTATCGATAAGCCAGACCTTACCAATCTTTAGATTTACTCCACTGTAAGGCCCTAGTTGAAATATGGCATGTGTTAAAAATATAAAATTTACTTGAGTTTTTCTAATCACATACCAAATGAAATCATACCAATCCCGGCCTTTTATAAATTTTCTACATAAAAGGTAATGCAATTTACCAGCAAAAAGGCTGCTAAGATCTTGCGCTACGATTGAAAATGGAGTTGGGAAATCAATTATCTTTGCCTCGAAAATTGATCCGGATGGCGGAGACGTATCAATTTCCAATTTAATTTTGATGGATTGAATATCAGATTTGCTTCGCGTATAGGAGAGCTTTAATATTTGGGAAAAAGAATCTTCTTTTAAAAACGCACGTTTTACTATATTATCAGCTCTACTACGGTCTATTGCAATAAGATGTAAACCAAATGCTTCAAATTCAAGTTTTAATTCGTTAAAGAATGGTTGCCATGCAAAGTTTTGGTTTGGTGTAAATAATATAAAATCTAGATCTTCAGAAAACCTCGGGAGTCCATATACGATTCGTAGGCATGTACCGCCTTGGAACGCTGCGTATTTGAATAAGTTGCCTCTGCTTAAACCAAATAAAGCTATTTCTTGGGCTATTTCTTTAAATGCGTTTATTTCATCATTCTTTGACTTGGGGTTATATGAGGCAATACGGTCTTCAATTAGTTTTATGTCCATTTAGTATCTCTTTAT
>JAGVLG010000035.1 GCA_020054325.1 Gammaproteobacteria bacterium | reverse complement strand
TAGCGTGGTTGGTAATGTTTATACCCCAGCAAGTAATTTCAATGGTAATGCAGTATTACAAGTTACCGTTTCCGATGGTACTACAACTACTACTCAAAATGTACAAGTTTATGTAAGCCCTGTTAACGATGCGCCTACAGTAGCATCTCCACCAGCATTATCAATGCAAGAAGATGGTAATTTAATAATCAAAGCATCAGATCTACTTATAAACGCCAGTGATGTAGATGCTAACAGCTTGAGCATTACAAGCATAAGCTCTAACGCTGGAACTCTAACCGATAATGGCAATGGCACTTGGACATTGACTCCTGCAAGCAATTTTAATGGCGCGATAACATTAACATATAGCGTTAGCGATGGCAGTGCTACAGTTAATAATGTAACCGCCACAGTGAATGTTGCTGCTGTAAATGATGCCCCTGTTGTAAATTCCCCAGCAGCGTTCAATGGTACTGAAGATGGCGGCCCAATTGCAATTTCTTCAGCAGCCTTATTAGCAAATACCAATGACGTTGAAGGTGACATTCTAAGTGTTACTTCACTGACAGTACCAGCTAACCAAGGTACAATTAGTGGAGGTCCAACCAATTGGGTTTTCACACCAGCAGCAAACTTCAACGGTACTGCAACCTTAAGTTTTACAGTATCAGACGGTACCAATTTAGTTACAAAAAATGCAAACGTTAATGTAACCGCTGTTAATGATGCTCCAAGCTCAAGCTCCTATTCATTGAATATGTTGGCAAATAACGCCCTAATAATAAGCGCAATTGATATATTATCTCATGTAACAGATGTAGATAACGATGCATTATCAATAACCAACCTAACTACCAACACAGGAACTTTAACAGACAATGGCAATGGTACATGGACCTTTGTTCCAAATGAAAATTATGTTGGCAGCGTTAACTTGCAATATACAGTCAGCGACGGCAACCTTAATAGTAGCAACCAAATTACTGTAAATGTTGCTGATAATCCTGATTTACAATTCAACTTTAATAATCAAGCAAGTGCTAATCCAAATTATACTACTAGCGACAATGTTAATATTGATCAACCACCTCAATTCAATCAAGCTTACAACTATACTGACAACGATGGCACTCAAGTGACAGCGACCTACGCGGATGCAAACACTGCAAATGTTTCAGTAACCCAAGAAAGTATTACTGGAAAAAGCAATATTGAAGCTAGCAGCAACGAAGCTGGTAGCATTACAACCAATGATTTCGATAGGGTTGATATCAGCTTAGGAGACAACGGCAATAGCACTGTAAATGTGTATGATAGTGAACAAGGTAACATTTATACTGGCTCGGGTAATGATAGTATTAACGTAACTACAGGCAATACTGCAGATTCATTGAACAATAATTTTAGAATTGATTCAGGTGACGGCGATGACTCTATAAGCGTCATCGGAGACAATGATTCCACAATATTCCATATTGACTCCGGTATTGGAACCAATAGCGTTCAGTTGCAAGGTAAATATGCATCTGCTGACATCTTCGGTGGTTCAGGCAATGATACTATAATTGGTAGTAACGAAGGTAACGACATTTACCATTTTGGCGAAAACTCTGGCCAAGATACTTTCAATGGCGGTGGTGGTATCGGCTGGGCCGATAGCATTATGCTAGAATCTAGCACCCCAGTAAGCGTTACACAAACAAGCTCAACTAGTTGGACACTGATTGTCGATGGCCAAGAAGCTACATTAACAACCGACACTAATGGCACCGTCAACCCTAGCAATAACCATATCGACTTTGATGGTACAGCAAACGGTACCTTGATCATGCAGGACGGTAGTACTCTTAACTTCCAAAATATTGATCACGTTGAGTGGTAACTAAATCTCTAACCACATAACATTTTCATGGACATTCTACGCATCTGGCATTCCTCGCGCGGGGGCTGTAACAGCTTTGCTAATTTCGGTTGATTAAAAGCACGAGCGTAATCTGCAGCAGTCATGTTTTCATTACTTAATCTAGACAGATCAGCGCCATGCGCTATAAGTAATTCAGCAATTGTAATGTTTTTATCTTGCAAACATACCACCTTATTACCTTGCCATTCTTGTGTACACATGGCCAACAACATTAGCGCTGTACACTGATTAATATTCTCTAGCGGCTGATTGATTAGGTCTGCTTTGCGCTCTGCAGTGTAACTCGGGTGATTTAACAATATCTCCAAACTTTCACTAGCCAATCTAATTGCTGCCAACGTAATTAATGACAGCTTTAAAGGCCGACTTGAGTAATTTTGCAACCCTGGCAAATATGTGCTTCGATCATTCTTAGTACTTTTATTCAAGGCGCGAGAGCCATTATATGCAAAGTTATAATTATCGACTTGTAAATTTGCACCAGCAGCAATTAATACTTTTAATGCATCATGCAAATTATGCTCGACCGCTAAACCAATTGCTGTTCGGCCTGCTAGCTCCGAGGTTGCAGTGTCGGGTACATTTTCAAAAGCACTGTTAACATCACAGTATTTTAATAGGTGTTGTACCGCTTGGGTTCTAAATTTTTCGTGTTGCAACGCAACTTGTCTACGATTTAGCAAAACGAGTAATAAGTTAGCTTGCACCCTATATCTATAATCTGTTTTATAAGCAAATTCATCTGTTAATATCCTAGATATGTTTTCTTTATCAGCTTGTTGCTCCGCTAACTCCAACATAAAACATAAAGCTTCTAGATCGCCGCGAACTACAAGGGCATGTATGGCGCTCCAATTACTAGTTTCGAAATGATAATAGGGAGATTTGCCAGTCACAAACCCCAAGGCACCCTTGTCAAGAAATTTTTGAAGCAAGGTTGTGTCTGCATTCCTAGCAACGTTAACAAATGCGGTGAGTTTATCAGAGCCATATATATTATTTATTACCGAAGAGTTGGTATTGAATAATAAAAACTCTACTAACTCGCGATTGAATTCATAGTTCTGCGTTGCAAAAAATAACGCATTACCTAGATGTAAAGTTTGTGCCTCCGAGTTTTCTGTCACTTCGAAAGCAATTATAGTCTCATCTATCTGATGCAGTTTTTTAACAACACCAAGTGCATTGCCTTTTACAGCAGTGATCATTGGAGTATTACCCTTGGCATCTACTGCTGCAACATCTAACCCCAATGCTAGCAATTGGTCGATACAATCTACTCTATTATAATACGCTGCGGTAAATAGCAGTGTTTGGTCTTGCTCTGCATGACCCCAATGGTTTAGCGTGGCTGTTATTTCTTCATTGAATTTAGTAACAATTTGATCTCTAGGCAAAATATCTAATAATTTAGATGTAGTCATGGGATTGTAGTTACTTTCAATATCCGACACATTGTTATTAGTACGAGATATAACAAGATATAACAACTTAACCACGGAAAACCATTCAGGCAACGCCGGTCTGGTAGTAATGTGTTGGTAAATTGTACAAATTACCGCGGCACTTGAATGTCGGCATGCAAAGATAAATTCTTCCTCTGTTAGTTTTGGCTTATCACCAAAGCCATCTGGCGCATCTGTTTCATAACGCGCCAATATCTTTGCTACGGCTGCATTATCTTGCCTATATATGGCGAATTTTAACGGATTCACCACTAAATCTACAATCGCACCGCGACTGGCAACTTCTAACCGTGTTTTCTCATCTAAAGCAATATCTTTAGCGTTATCTAACAACAAGCTCGTAGTCTCTGGCAAATCGCCAATAACTTTGAATAATACTATATTTTTTTTATGATCGTTTGGATCTGATATAAAATAATTTACACGTTTGTTAAGCAACGCAACTGCCATTACATCTCTATGTGGCGCCGGTATCATAATTGGGTGTAAAACATAATAAAACGGAGTCGCACCTGCCTGGTTTCTAAGATCACATCTTATATCATGACGCCCCATTAAGTAATTAAAAACAGCAAGTTGCTGATGCCGCACTGCCACAGATAAAGCTGTAGTTCCTGCCGGCACTTGAAACACTGCATTCCTAAGGTTGCAAGGGCTGAATTTATATTTCAGGGTAGCATTTACGCTAACATGTTCTTCTTCGATTAAGCGGCGCACTTCATTCAAATTACCAAGTGCTGCCTCAGATAATAATTTTTCTACTTTAGTATCCCAGAACATGTTTACTCCCTATAAGCTAAACTACGTTCTGCATACTATATAATCCTGGTTGTTGCAACACAAGCCACTTTGCGGCAACTAAGGCGCCTTTGGCAAAAATATCACGGGTTGTGGCATTATGAAATAATGAAATTGATTCATCTGAGGTACTAAACACTACCGCGTGAACTCCAATGGTTTCACCACGACGTTCACTTAAAATTTTAATATCATCAATATTACGATTGGACGCTTTAGAAATGATACGCGCTAATTCTTTAGCAGTTCCAGAGGGAATATCTTTTTTATGTTGATGATGTACATCATGAATTTCAATACCCCAGGAATCATCAAAGGTTTGTGCCGCTAATTGCACTAATTTATAAAATTTATTAACGCCGATACTCATGTTATAGGCTTGCACGATAGGAATATCGCGTGCTGCTGCATTAATAGTTTCTAATTGCTGCTTATCAAATCCAGTACTACCAATAACCATAGGAATTTTATGTTGCAAACAATAACCAAGGTGTGTCATAACTCCACTTGGCAAGGTAAAATCAATAACTAACTCTAAGTCAGCATTATTTAACGTATCACTTATAATTACACCAGTATCTTTAAATTTTGAACCAACTAGTGGATTACCAGGACGAACTATTGCAGCATTGAGTTGTAATTCAGGATCCGCTAGCACTAACTGTGCTAGCGCATCTCCCATTCTACCGTTTACCCCTGGGATCCCAACTTTGATCAAAACTTCATTTCCTCAAAAAATGCTTTAACATTTTTAAACCATGAGCGAGCCTGCGGACTATGTTTATCTTCAGCTCCAACCAAAGTTGCATCGAATTGCTTTAATAGATCTTTCTGTGTACTTGTTAAGTTTACTGGAGTTTCTATTGTTACGCGACATAAGCAATCGCCAGGACCTTCACCACGTAAGGTTTTTACACCCTTACCGCGTAAGCGGAATAATTTTCCAGTTTGAGTTTCTGGCGGTATTTTTAGCTTGATGCGTCCATCTAATGTTGGCACCTCAATTTCACCACCTAAAGCCATTACGCCAAAACTTACTGGTACCTCGCAATATAAGTTTGGACCTTCGCGTTTGAAAATATGATGATCACGCACATGGACTTGCACGTACAAATCACCAGGTGGCCCACCATGCGGCCCAGCCTCACCTTCACCTGCTAAACGAATGCGATCGCCATTATCAACCCCAGCAGGAATTTTAATGTTCAAGGTTTTAGTTTCAGGCACCCGACCATCGCCACGACAGGTAGTGCAACGATCTTTAATCATTTGCCCACTACCGCCACAGTTAGGGCAGGTTTGTTGAATTGAAAAGAAACCTTGCTGCATGCGTACTTGACCATGTCCACCACAGGTCGTACAGGTTACTGGTTTAGCACCATCTTTAGCACCAGTACCATTACACGTCTTACAAGCCACCAAGGTGTTAATCTTGATAGTAATGGTAGTGCCACGAATAGCTTCTTCTAAGCTTAAATCGACGTTGTAGCGCAAATCAGCGCCATGTTGCACCCTAGAGCGCGCATGGCCGCCTCCCATACCGCCACCGCCGCCACCGCCGAAAATATCCCCAAAGATATCTCCGAAAATGTCATGGAAGTTGGCATTGGCATGTGAGCGCGCATATGCAGCTGCTGAAGGATCTACTCCAGCGTGACCGTGCATATCATACGCCGCACGTTTTTCAGGATCGGAAAGAATTTCATACGCTTCATTAACGGTTTTGAATTTTTCTTCCGCACTTTTATCTTCTTTGTTACGATCTGGATGGTATTTCATAGCCAAACGACGATAAGCTTTTTTAATCTCATCGTCGCTAGCACCTTTAGCAATACCTAAGACCGAATAATAGTCTTCTTTTTCAGGCATCTAATTACTTCTTATCTTGTTCGCGTTTAACTTCCTCAAACTCTGCATCCACCGCATCATCATTCGCATTATTAGAATGCGTATCTTCTTGCTGTGAAGCACTTTCTGTAGTTTGCTGCCCTGGTTGCTGTTGCGATGCTGCCGCATACATACGTTCAGCTAATTTTCCAGATGCTTCGGTTAAAGCTTGAGTTTTAGCTTCGATTTCGTTTTTATCGTTGGTCTTCATTGCTTCTTTTAATGCAGCAATAGCCGACTCGATACTACTTTTCTCTTGTGCATCAACTTTATCACCAGCTTCTTTAAGAGTTTTCTCAGTAGCATGGATCATAGCATCTGCTTGATTACGTGCTGAAGCAAGTTCATGGAACTTACGATCTTCTTCAGCATGCGCTTCGGCATCTTTAACCATCTTTTCAATTTCTGCTTCAGATAAACCGCTTGATGCCTTAATAACAATCTTCTGCTCGCGCTTGGTTGCAACATCTTTAGCAGAAACACTCAGAATACCGTTAGCATCAATATCAAAACTTACTTCAATTTGTGGCACACCACGTGGTGCTGGCGGAATATCGGTTAAATCAAACTGTCCCAATAATTTATTGGCTTCAGCTTGTTCACGTTCACCTTGGAACACACGAATTGTAACCGCAGTTTGATTATCGGTAGCTGTTGAAAACACCTGAGATTTCTTGGTAGGAATTGTGGTGTTCTTTTCAATAAGTTTGGTCATCACACCACCCATAGTTTCTAAACCTAATGAAAGTGGAGTAACGTCTAACAACAATACATCTTTAACAGCACCAGATAGCACGCCACCTTGAATTGCAGCACCAATTGCAACAGCTTCATCTGGGTTAACATCTTTGCGTGGTTCTTTACCAAATAAGTTCTTAACAGTTTCTTGGACTTTTGGCATACGGGTCTGACCACCAACTAGAATTACTGCGTTGATATCAGAAATGGATTTACCAGAATCTTTAAGAGCTGTCTTACATGGAGCGATGGTTTTTTCGATTAAATCTTCAACCAAACCTTCAAGTTTGGCCCGAGTTAACTTCATGTTTAAGTGTTTTGGTCCACTTGCATCTGCAGTTATATATGGCAGGTTAATATCAGTTTGTTCGCGAGAAGATAATTCGATCTTGGCTTTTTCAGCAGCTTCTTTTAAACGTTGCAGTGCTATAGAGTCATTTTTAAGATCAACACCACTTTCCTTCTTAAATTCAGCAACAATGTAATCAATAATGCGCATATCAAAATCTTCACCACCAAGGAAGGTGTCGCCGTTTGTTGCTAATACTTCAAATTGGTGTTCACCATCTACTTCTGCGATTTCGATAATTGATATATCAAAGGTACCACCCCCAAGATCGTACACTGCAATGATGCTATCGCCATTTTGTTTATCCATACCGTACGCTAATGCAGCGGCAGTAGGTTCATTGATAATCCGTTTTACGTCTAAGCCGGCAATTTTACCAGCATCTTTAGTAGCTTGACGTTGTGAATCGTTAAAATACGCTGGTACAGTAATAACCGCAGCATGTACTTCTTTGCCTAAATAATCTTCGGCGGTTTTCTTCATCTTGGTTAAAATATCTGCAGAAATTTGTGGCGGTGCTATTTTTTGGCCATTAGAGGTTTCAACCCAAGCATCACCATTATCGGCTTTAATAATCTTATAAGGGACAATGTCTTTATCTTTAACAACCATTGGATCGTCGATCTTACGTCCCATTAAACGCTTGATCGCATAAAAAGTGTTATAGGGGTTGGTAACACGTTGGTTTTTGGCGGTGACCCCAACCAATTTTTCGCCATCCTGGGTGTAAGCAACGATTGATGGTGTGGTACGGTCGCCTTCGCTATTTTCAATAACCTTTACATTACCACCTTCCATAACTGCAACACAGGAATTGGTTGTACCCAGGTCAATCCCGATAATTACTTCAGACATTTAAATCTCCTAAAATTCGTTCTAACTTGTTACATATGGGCACTGAATAAAATTTCAAGTGGCTCACCTTTGAGCCAACTGGATTATTCAGGTGCCTTGGCTACCACGACTCGCGCGGGCCGAAGTACCCTGTCGTGAATCACAAAGCCTTTTTGAGCTACGGTTAATACCTTGTTTGGCTCCATTTCGGTGGTTGGCTGCATTGTTAAAGCCTCATGCAGTTTAGGATCAAAATCATGCCCTAATGGATCTACTTGCTTGATATTAAACTTATCCAGCACAGACATTAACAATTTATGAGTAAGATGCATGCCTTCTTGCATACTAGCGACATGCTCTGCGTCTGTTGCCGAGGCAGCTTCAAGTCCTTTTTCTAGACTGTCTACCACCTGTAACAGTTCACGAGCAAATCTTTCGACCCCATACTTGTGAGCGTTTTCAACATCAAGGATGCCACGTTTGCGGATATTCTCGGTGTCAGCGCGCGCGCGAAGCAACTTATCATTAGCTTCGGCTAACTGCGCTTGTAGATTTTCTAATTCTGCTTGTAGGTTTTCTGCAGTCGGCTCTTCTTCGATTAATTGATGATCTTCAGGAATATCTTCACGAGCATTTTCTTCATTTTCAGACACTGAACTTCTCCTCATTGGTTAACGATATTTATTATGGGGATTAATTCTGAATTTTCAACAGTGCCTGTTTGATCTCGTCAAGCTGCGCCAAAGCAGCCTTACGGCCAGCCTCGTAGAACTCATTATTGTATTGATCTTCAAAGATACCATAACCAATAATTTCAGGTCTGATTACAATATCTGCCTCACGTGCCTGATGCAGAGCTAGCTCGTTAAATGATATATCCATAGCGCGTCGCGTAATTTGGTAAGTATTATTTAAATCGCTCATCGAAGGCTTTTTAGAAATATCTACTGCAATTACTAAATCTGGCTGATATTCGCGGGCTACCCGAACTGGAACTGGGGCTACTACTGCGCCATCTACATAATAATTTTGATAAATCTTAACTGGGGCAAAAAATGGTGGTAAGGCTGAAGAGGCATGTACTGCGGGAATGATCGGACCGCTTTGCAAAATTTCCAAATGATTATTCAACAAGCTAGTAGTAACTACCACCAATGGGATCTTTAATTCGCTAAAATCACGCGCGCGCATATGATTGAACATAAAATCTTGTAATGCGCGACCGCGTACAATCCCTGTCGGGGCAAATGGCGCCCGTAAAGTATTAAGTATCGATGTATCAATGAAATTTTCATACTTTGCATGCATTAATTTTGTTTTTAGTGCCGCAGCACTTGGATTATCAGCATAAAATGCGCCAATAAAACTACCTGCGCTACTACCTACTATTAAATCTACTGGTACATTATTTTCCTCTAATACTTCTAACACTCCTATATGGGCAACTCCCCTAAACCCACCAGAGCTAAGAACTAATGCTACGCGGGGTTTCTTGGATAACTTGGCAACTGGTGGCGGCACATCCGGGACTTTAACGCAACAGTATTGCTGTTCGGCGCAGCCTTGACTTAAAAGCATAGCTGTGACCATGATGCAGGTCATAGCAGATAGTTTTAATCCTTTAAGAATATTTTTACTTTCCATAGTTTGAATTATAACCCATCAATTAGCGAGTGTAAAAAGAGAGGCATTTGACATATAATTAATTTACATGGTTAACGAGACATACAATGACAGTATTTACGCGCATAGGGATTTTTTCTAAACCAAATTTAAATGCAATTGGCACTACATTGCAGCAATTGATTAATTTCTTGCAGCAGCGTAAACACAGCGTAATTATCGAAGATCATTGCCAAGATAAGATTATGAATAGCGGCATTAAATTTCTGCCAAGCGATCAGATCGGTAAAAATTGTGACTTAGTGATCGTAGTTGGCGGAGATGGCAGTATGTTAAAAGCAGCACGCGCCATTGTCGATGATATGATTCCAGTTATAGGAATTAACCGTGGCAATTTAGGATTTTTAGCTGATGTTGATCCTAGTAATCTCGAAACAACCTTAACAGAAATTCTAGATGGCGCATATATTTCAGAGCATCGTACTGTATTAAATGCCAAGATCCTAAAAAATAAGCAGGTTGTTTCTGAACATTTAGCCTTAAATGATGTAGTATTACATCATGGTGATATTGCCCGTTTAATTGAGTTTGAAGTTTATATTGATGATCAATTCGTATTAGATCAACGTTCTGATGGTATAATTACTTGCACACCAACTGGTTCAACTGCATATGCCTTATCAGGTGGCGGCCCAATCGTATATCCAACATTGGATGTATTGTGTATAGTGCCAATGTTTCCACATACTTTAAGTGCTAGACCAGTGGTAATTGATAAAGATAGTAAAATTCGTTTAGTAGTAGCAGATCAAAACAAAGTAGATGCTAAAATTAGTTGCGATGGCCAGACCCACATGTCATTAACCTCAGGTGACGAACTGCATATTCAAGCGCACCACCATACTTTACACCTGCTTCATCCTAAAGATTATAACTATTATAGTGTGTTACGTGAAAAACTCGGCTGGAATTTAAAGTTTAATAAGTAGGCATTATGTTAACATATCTATCAGTCAAAAATTTAGCGATTGTTTCTGAATTGGTTTTAAATTTCGATAGTGGCATGCATGTAATTACTGGCGAAACTGGCGCTGGTAAATCCATAATTATCGATGCCTTGAGTATTGCATTAGGTGAACGCGCCTCAAGCGATCAGATTCGCGCCCAGCAAAGGCAAGCTGAAGTAACTGTAACTTTTGATTTACAAAATCTACCGCTTGTAATTGAACTATTGAGGGATCAAGATTTAGCAGTAGAGCACGAATGCATTATTCGCCGCATCATTAACGCCGATGGACCATCGCGTGCTTATATTAACGGGTACCCAGTTACTGCCCAGCAAATTAAATCAATCGCACCACATCTGGTACATATTCATAGCCAACATCAACATCATGCTTTATTGGAAAGCGATTATCAGCGTCAAATTCTAGATTCTTATGCGCAACATGATCACTTATTATTAAAAGTAAAAGAGAGTTATAATGCATGGTTTGATGTTACGCAACAAATAAAGTTATTAAACGAGAGCCAACAGCAGCTAGATAGATTATCCTTACTAGAATATCAAATCCAAGAATTCAAAAATTTAAACTTACAAAGTAATGAATTACAAACTTTAGAGCAAAGACACAAGCAACTTGCTAAATCGGAAGAACTTTTGGCAACATGTCAGAATGTAACCGCCATATTAGATAATGATGATACTGGTATTCTAAAACAATTACACACAGCCGCAAATCAAATCGCACATTTGCAAAAAATCACACCGCGCTTCAACAATACAGTTGAATTATTACAGCAAGCGATTATTCAAGTTACAGAAACCAATTCTGATTTACATAGTTTTTTAGAACAAGCCGATCTGGATCCGCAAGAATTATACAATTTAGAACAAAGGCTAAGTGCGATCCATGCACTAGCGCGTAAGTTAAAAGTTAACCCAGAATTATTGAATGAACATTTTCAAACTTTGTGCAGTCAATATGAGTTATTAGTAAACGCTAATACCAAATTGCTGGAAATGGAGCAAAAGCTACAGCTTTGTTTGCAAGAATACCAACAAGCTGCACTTAAATTACATGAAAGCCGCATGATTGCAGCTAAACGCTTAGCTAAAGAAATTATTGCTCATCTTAAAAATTTAGAGTTAACCCACGCGAAATTTGAAGTATTATCTGACTTTAATCCACAACAACAACCTAGCATGAATGGATTAGATCAAATTAGTTTTATGGTTAGCGCTAATCCAGGACAACCATTAGGCCCTTTAAAGAAAATCGCTTCAGGTGGCGAATTATCACGTATAAGCTTGGCAATCCAAGCCATTAGTGCCCAACGTATGGCTACGCCCACTTTAATTCTAGATGAGGTGGATGTCGGAATCAGTGGTAAAACGGCTGCAGCAGTGGGCCATATGATGCGTGAACTTGCCAAACAAGCCCAAATTTTATGCATCACTCACCTACCCCAAGTCGCGGCATTAGGTAGTGTTCATTTTAAGGTTACTAAGACCCAAACCAAGGACAGCACCTCAACGGCAATCATACCTTTAAATAGACAAGCTAGAGTGCAAGAATTAGCACGCCTGCTAGGAGGTATTAGTATTACTCCAGAAGCTTTAGCTCATGCAGAAAGCATGCTGGCTGTAGCTACACCCTAAGTCCATAAATTTACATAATAGTATCTTTTATCAACTTTAGTTCTCTAACCTATTGACAATGGTACAGCCATTAAGGCAGAATGCTCACATTAATAATTATACAAATAGGAGTATATACTCATGCCAAATATTAAATCGGTTGAGCTGAGAACTTTCGAATTAGACTTTGATATTGACTCGGACGCACCTAGAGGTGCCTACGTTTTAGCATCTATGTTGGAGCAAATAAATAAACAAGCACAGCGTGGACTAGCTGCCGATTTAAGAAAACACGTTATTGCGCTAGTAACAGCAGATGACATCGAAATTGATCGTAGTTTGCCAGCAGCTGAAAGAACTGCCGCACAACTTCTAAAGGATGATCAAGTTAAAAAAGCCGCCAAGAAATTTGTAGCTGCCTTTCATCCTGATAAATACCCTACTTTATCTAGGGATGAAAACGGCTTTAAAGCTGCATGTGATGCTGCATTAACTGCAAACCCAGAATTCGCTGTTGTTATTAATTCTGAAGTTACCAAGACAGGCACAGATATATACCAAACAATTGCTAAACTTATGCATGCAGCTTTTTCGCAAGTACATGATAATCCTACTCGTGGCTTAGGAGCTCTTTATGGCACCCTAGATATTTTTCAATGGCCAATGAATATATCAGCAGATTTGATTGATGATTATATCCAGAGCAAAACTGGTGCAGTAGTCTTAACAGCTGCAGAAAAGCAAGAGTTGTTAGTTCGAATAACTACTGCACGCGCTGAAGGCCTTAATGCTGAACAAGCTGCACGAGCTGCTTATTTAGCAGAGGTGAAGGCTACTCGCTCAGCTGCAGAAGCTGCACGTTTAGCTGCTGCAGAAGCTGCTCGCTTAGCTGCTGCAGAAGCTGCTCGCCTAGCCGCGGAAGAAGCTGCTCGCCTAGCCGCGGAAGAAGCTGCTCGTTTAGCTGCTGCAGAAGCTGCCCGCCTAGCCGCGGAAGAAGCTGCTCGTTTAGCCGCGGAAGAAGCTGCTCGTTTAGCCGCGGAAGAAGCTGCTCGCAAGGCTGTTGATTTTGAAGCAATCCGTATTAAAGCTGCTACAGAAGCTGCAAGGGTTAAAGCAGCATTGGAAGCACAGCATGGCGCTGCAGCTACTCAATCATTAGACGCTGCTAAAGCTACGTTGAATGAAGGTATGAGAGCTTTAGCAAAAGGCTTGCGCATCGGTCGTTAATCCCCCACAGCTAATTTAAAAACCCGATATAGAAATGTATCGGGTTTTTCATTTATTATATAAGGCCATAACTCATTCAAACTCATAATAAAAATTTATTCCAAATCCCAAAGCCTTTGGTAATTGCTGCCTATATGTAGGGTTATCATTTTTATCCTGGGCACTACCCTTATCTAGCTTATAAAAATCACCTTTGATCATAAAACCAAAGCATTCCCCGGCTTTAATTGTCATTATAGAAGCCATATTTAAATTAGTCTTTTTTAAATTTGCGTAGGTACTCAAAGTGTGTATACTAGGCGCCTTATTCTGGCCTTTGTCTGGCAATGGCATAATAGGTACTGCTCGTGCTGTTGACAGAAAAAAGCAGACGCTAAAAACTATTAGTTTTGATTGGTGCATAGTCACTTATTAATTATTCTTACATTAATAAGCTTGGCAACTAGTTACAAAAAGTCAAACAGCGCGTGTTGGTGATAAGCTAAAATGCCCGGTATTTCTGATACGCCGATTGTCCGTTTTAGTTAAACAACTTGATTCTCCATAATATACCCACGGTTGTCAAGC
>JAGVLG010000054.1 GCA_020054325.1 Gammaproteobacteria bacterium | reverse complement strand
TTGCCAAGTTGCCAGTGACCAAGGTTGAGGGTTTACCAATGCTGCTGCCATACCATTACATCGCGTAGTAGCTCAACGTGTAGTTGGGCGAGTGCTTACCATGTTGCTAGATTGAAGGCGGTTTATGATGCCATGCGGCAATTTAGCAGTGATGCCGGCTTAAGCTTGGATACCTTTCTGCTAAATTGCCATATTGAGGAGTATTGTTCCGATATAGATTCGTATTTAGCTGGTAATATGGCACCATATGTAGAATTCCTGGGGCGTTACAAACAAACATTTTCCATGTACTGGCAGATTTAAAAGGTCAACCAAGCCGTTGCTAGTACTGTAAAATAGCCCTGGCATTTTACATTATAAAAACATATATAAATAAACCAAAGGTATATTAAAATATATATATTTAATGTTTGAGTGTATTGTCACTTGATTTTCATTAAAATTAAGTATATAAATATACTATGGGTTTAGAAAATACAAACAAATTAAAGAGATTGCTAAGTACTTGGGCTCCCAATACTGTAGCTACATCTAATTGGCTATCTAGCCAAGGAATATCTCCGCAATTAGCAAAAAAATATGTGTCTAGTGGTTGGATGGACACAATAGGTCAGGGTGCCTTTAAAAAGCTAAATGAACCTATATCGTGGCAAGGCGGCGTTTATGCTTTACAGGAGCATATTAAGTTACCAGTGCATGTGGGCGGATTAACTGCTCTTTCATATCATGGGGTCTCGCATTACTTGCGATTAGCTAAAGAAACAATATTTTTATTTACCAGCCCCATGGTAAATTTGCCAAAGTGGTTTGAGGATTATGCTTGGGATAAATCTATAGTTGTTCTCAGAACTGGATTTTTAAATGAGCGAACGGGGATCAATGTATATCAAGATCATGGTATTGCAATAAGATTTTCAAATATTGAGCGTGCAATCTTGGAAGCGTTATACTTAGCTCCTAAACACTTCGACATTATCGAATGCTATAAGATAATCGAGGGATTGCATAATTTAAGGCCAGCTGTGCAACAACAGCTATTAGAGGAATGTAATTCTATAAAAGTAAAAAGACTTTTTTTATTTATGGCTGAAAAAGCTAATTTGCCAGTTATAAAGCATTTAGACTTGCAAAGAATATATCTTGGCAGGGGAGATCGTAGTATTGTTGATCAGGGTAGCTATGACGGAAAATATGGGCTAATTTTACCAAAAGAGTTAATAAAAAGTGAACGAAGTATATAAATCACAAGTAAATTTATTATTGAAAGTATTGCCATATGTAGCAAATGAAAATGTTTTTGCGCTTAAGGGCGGAACCGCAATTAATCTATTTGTTAGAGATATGCCAAGACTCTCGGTTGATATTGATTTGACGTATTTGCCATTTGATGATCGCACAACCGCATTATCTAATATCACCAATTCATTGAATATGCTTAAAAAACAAATTGAAAATCATAACAAGGGTATTAGAGTAACTGCAATCTCACAAAGTGATAATACAGATGCAAAACTTAGTTGCCAAAATGAAAACACACAAATCATTATTGAAGTTAATACATCGTTGCGGGGGCATTTATTTGAGCCAAGAATTTTGTCTGTTTCCAAAAAAGTACAAAATGAATTTGAGCAATTTGCTGAAATAACTGTTGTATCTAATGGCGAATTATTTGGTGGGAAAATATGTGCAGCTTTAGATAGGCAGCATCCAAGGGATTTGTTTGATATTCATTATCTTTTAAGAAATGAAGGAATAACAAACGAAATAAAATTAGGAATGATTGCTGGGATATTAAGCCATCCTAGGCCAATTCATGAGTTGCTTAATCCAAATTTGCAAGATCAAAGAGCGATGTTTGAGCGACAATTTTCGGGTATGACACTGGAAGAATTTAGCTACGATGATTTTGAAGCTGCTAGAATCCAGCTAATTAAAAATATCAGACAATCATTAACTGATGCTGATAAAAGTTTTATTTTAAGTTTTAAAAATGGGGATCCAGAATGGGGGTTGTTTGAAGTGGATAGACTAAGAGATATGCCGGCAATTCAATGGAAATTATTAAATATTAATAAGCTTAAGAAAAGTAATTTAGATAAGCATAAAGCCTTAATTAAAAAGTTAAACGATGTCTTAGGTTATTAGTGTGGTGCCATTGTTTCTAAGGGGCACTCACGGGGCACTAAATAATAACAAATGACAACAAAAATTGGTGTAGAATGGCTACAGAGGTGTGCTATGTCTAAAATTAATTACATTAGAGCTATTTTCTGCTAACTTTTTTTCAAAAATTCCACAATGTAATGCCATTCATTCCAAGCATTGACAACTTGACCTAATAGTTCCACTTGTTCGTCGCTCAATTTTACCATTTTTATAACTACCTGATCTCTTAATGCGTCTCCTCCGATATCAATATTGTGATCAAGGCATATTTTAAAAAGGTATGCTAAGGCGCCCCTTGTAGTTCCTTCATGGCTGCTAAAGTGAGAATATCCTATTTCACCTTGTAAATATGGTTGAACTGTTTTATTGAATTCATGTTTATTCCGACCTAAATCGAACATCGATTCCAGCGTAAGTCGAACACCCATTCCGATCTCACTCGAACACTAATTCCGATTTCTCCCGAACACCGAT
>JAGVLG010000036.1 GCA_020054325.1 Gammaproteobacteria bacterium | reverse complement strand
TTACTACGCGCTAGCATGATGCCTTACTCCCTAATACATCTGATTAGGTGGATCGTATCATACTTTTAAGTTGCTAACTGTTCATGAAATCGCCCTAGACAGGCTATACACTATTTTAAGGAACTATTTGCTTGCTCAATAAAGTTAGCTTTATAAAAAATAAATACCATGTGCTTCGGTAGTTACAACAACCCCAAGGCATTAACGCTGATACTGCACCTAATATACTTTCAAGGGTATATTATAATTAATCATAAGCTATTAATTTAGCAAGAATAACAATTAGGCAGCACTTATGCGTGCAGATTATAAGGTAACACAAGAACATCACAGCCTCATGAAGGGCACTTTAGCTGAATTATATGAAAATATAGCCACCAGGCTCGACGATGCTGATTTCTTAAAGCAGCTAGTTGCTGTGGAGTTTTATGTGGCCTTAAGTTATCTTGAAGAAGTTGATAAAAAGGGGAAACCCAACCTAGATTTAGCTAATGCAATTATAAAAGCCGAACAGGCATATTCCGATATCATCGCATTAATAGATCAGGATAAAGCTGCAGATAGCGAATTAATCCCATTTTTACAGTTGTTAGTAAGGGTTTATGAAACTCAAGCGCAGCGGGATTTCGAAAAATCAATGGAATTTTCTGATACAAAAAGTAACGCAGCTATTGCGACGCGTTATAAAAAAATACTAGAAAATTATTTAAGTAAATATAGTCAACAACCAGATCCTATTTGTCCGAGCTTAAATCAAAGAATTTCATCTGTACAATATGCAACAAAACCAAGTTCATTAGATGAACTTCATCAGCGTGCTTTTATCAAAGCTGAATTAGCCAGTAAATATCGAGGTTTAGGATTAGCACGAGAAACTAGAGAAATTTTAGCAATACGGCTTATACCGATTATTAAACTACATGAAAGGATTGCTGAGGAATATGATAAACAAGGGGATTCTGTTAATGTAGCCATTCATCGAGGTCGGGCTGAATATTTGCGCGCTATATATGGCATGCGAAAACTCAGGCCCAAAAACTAAATCCATTTAGAAGCAAATAGAGCATGTTGTAACTTTCACAAGTTTTTGGAATACTATAGCTGCGTCATTTGGATTTAATTAAAATGGTGCGTGTGTAGATGAAATTTCATGCTAGGAATTAAATATGAAAGAACTGCCATATGGCACTTGGCAATCCCCTATTAGTGCGGCGCAATTAGCTAGTAACAGTATTAAATATTTTGATATCGTAGGCGATCAAGATTTTATTTATAATGTTGAGATGCGGCCGAATGACGCGGGACGTTATGTAATTGTCCAATATGATAGTCATGGTAATTGTAAAGACGTATTGCCATCTCCATATTCAGCACGTACCAGAGTGCATGAATATGGTGGTCGTTCTTTCACCGTTAAAAATGGTATTGTTTACTTTGTTAATTTTGCAGATCAAAATTTATACAAATTTAAAATCGGTGAAAATCCACAACAAGTAACAAAAGATAGTGTGCGTTTGGCAGAATTAAATGTAACTGCGTACGGTTTAATTGCAGTTGCAGAACGTCATGCCCCCGGTTTTAAAGAAGCACAAAACTTTCTTGCATTAGTAGATGAAAGCACTGGTAATATAATTGAGATTGAGACTGGTTATGATTTTTACGCATTCCCTACCTTAAACGCTAAGCAAAATAAGATTGCTTGGATCTGTTGGAATCATCCCAATATGCCGTGGGACGATTCTGAGTTGTGGGTTGCAGACTTAATCAATGGTGCAATTAAAAATAAAAAGCGTATAGAAAATGGTTCCCAACATCAATCATTTCACCAGCCTTTATGGAATTTTAAAGATGATTTAGTATTTATTGCAGATAAATCAAATTGGTGGAACCCGTATTTATGGCAAGCTGACACAGATACTATCATCCCAATTTTACACCAAGATACGGAATTTGCTGATGGGCTGTGGATATTGGGATCAACTGTTTTTGCACAGTACCAGAATTTTTTATTCTTTACATACGGCTCTGATAATGGTACCAAAATTGCGGTAGTAGATCAAAATATAGAATTCCCAAATTTTTATAACTTAAACTTACCATATAGCACTATCGAAGATATTATTGTTTATAATCAAAAATTATATTTTATTGGAGCATCTGCAACCAAGCCACCCGAGTTAGTATGCTGTAGCTTGGATGGTGCTATTAAAGTCTTAGCAGTTTCCTCGCATTTGGCGCTAGCAGAAAGCTATATCAGCGTTCCAGAGCATATTGAATTTCCAACTGAAAGCAGACAAAAAATTGCGCATGCATATTTTTACAAGCCGAAAAATCCTGAATACATAGCTCCTGAAGGTACTAAACCACCATTAATCGTAGTAATACATGGTGGGCCAACTTCGGCGACAAATAATGCTTTTTCTCTAGAAAAACAGTATTGGACTACGCGTGGTTTTGCTGTTGCAGATGTAAACTATGGCGGTAGCACGGGTTATGGTAGAAAATATCGTAAAGCTTTACAGCGCGATAGCGAAGATCAACCGGGATATTGGGGCGTGATCGATATTAAAGATTGTGAAGCATGTGTTAAATATCTAGTAGCTGAAAATTTAGTAGATCCTAAAAAAGTTGTGATCCGTGGTCGTAGTGCTGGGGGGTATACTACCTTAGCTGCGTTGCAGTTTACGCGTGAATTTGCTGCAGGTGCCAGTTATTTTGGAGTAACAGATATTTTAGCCTTAGCACAAGATACCCATAAGTTTGAATCTCGTTATATGGATCAATTGGTAGGATCTTTACCAAAATTTGCCGAAATTTATAGTACTCGTTCACCAATTAATAATTTAGAAAAAATTTGTGCCCCAGTATTAGTACTGCAAGGAGCAGAAGATAAAATTGTGCCGCCGGAGCAAGCAGAAGTATTGGTTGAAGGGCTAAAAGCACATAATGTCCGCGTTGAATATGTGTTATATGCTGGCGAGCAGCATGGTTTTCGTAAAGCAGAAACTATAATTGATGCTTGGACCCGGGAGTTAGAATTCTATTTGTCGGTATTTTATCCCGGCGTAACTTAAAAAAAATAGCACTACGAATGTAATCGCTTAGCCTTTAATTAATTCTTGCTGCTTTACTTCGCGCCAGAGCTCTAACATGAATTTTATGTCTTTTCCTCTTAGGTTTTTTAGGCCGCGTTGTTGCGTTAAATGTTTCATGCCATTCATTCGGGCGGAAAATTTTTCAGTAACTTTATGCAGCGTTTCAGTTACATCAAACCCTGCAAATAAACACAACGAAATTGCAGTATGTAATAGATCGCCAATTTCCTCTTGCACTCTTATGCTCGGCTCATGATGCTTAATAGCTTCAGCAATTTCTTCACATTCACTAACAGCTTGAGCAATAATCATATCAATATCTGGCCAATCGAAACCAAAATCTCGCGCGTCTTGTTCTATAGCTATTAAACGTTCTAAAGCCTCATGATTACTCATTATAATTCCTTGTATAAGATCATAGTGTATAAATTATTTGAAAGTTTTTTTACTTTTTATTTAGTATAAATTAAAAAATATGTAATAAAATATCGGTCGATGCCAGGGCAACTTCGATTACGATTAACCATATAATTGTCCATTCTAAGGTAGACGAATGCTTGTGGTTAATTTCAGTATTCAACATATCAAATAACTCTTTTAATACCGTCAAGCGTTGGTTAAGAACGTTGACGCGGCGTTGAATATCGAGATAATTTGCAACTAAGTGATAATATGGCTCTAGTTCACTAAATTCCCAAAAGAATTCTGGTGTATCTAATAGTTCTTGATG
>JAGVLG010000037.1 GCA_020054325.1 Gammaproteobacteria bacterium | reverse complement strand
CTTGACAACCGTGGGTATATTATGGAGAATCAAGTTGTTTAACTAAAACGGACAATCGGCGTATCAGAAATACCGGGCATTTTAGCTTATCACCAACAGATATTTTTGCAGATATTTTTGCAAATTAATACATGAACCAAGCTTTGAGTATATAACTAGCTGAAACGCGTATTGACATAGGGTATTACTTACCTTGCTGCAATAGCGGTTGTAAATATGGCCATATATTATTCAATATCGCTGGCTGCGCGGCAGCAGTGGGGTGGAGTTTATCTTTTTGAAAATACTGTAAATCGGTGGCTATTCCAGCAAGCATAAATGGTACTAAAGGTACCTCAAATTCATTAGCTACTTTTTGGTATACTGCATAAAAGGCTTTGGTATAAGTTGGGCCATAATTGCTGGGGAGCTGTATACCAACTAAAAGCACTTTAGCATTTGAGTTTTGGATTGCCGTGACAATTTTAGCAAGGTTTTGCTGCATAACGATGATTGGATACCCCCTGAGGCCATCGTTAGCACCTAGTTCGACTATAACAATGCTTGGTTTATGTACTTGCAGTAAATTCGGCAATATGCTTAGGGCATCAGCAGTTGTAGCGCCAGAGACGCTGGCGTTTACTATATTGTATTCAGGGTGTTCGGATCTTAACTTTTCAGTTAGTAAGAATACCCAGGATTCATCTTGTTGTAAGCCATAAGCTGCAGAAAGGCTATCGCCTAGGATTAAGATATTTTGCATGGCAAAACCTGGTACCGCGAAAAGCAAAGTTAATACAAATATGGAGCAAATTAATTTGGTAAATTTCACAATGATCGATCCTATTATCGAAGCGCGCAATTTAACTAAAGAGGTTGATCTTAAGGTTAGCAAATTATGTATCCTAAACAAAATTAATTTGCGTATAACTCGTGGTGAAAGCATAGCAATAATGGGCGCTTCCGGGGCTGGTAAAACTACCCTGTTAAGTTTATTGGCTGGATTGGATGTGCCGACAGATGGTACTGTATTGCTCGGTGGGGTTGATATTTTTCGGCTTGATGAAGAAGATAGGGCAAAACTCCGTGCCTTAAACATTGGGTTTATTTTTCAGAATTTTTATTTGTTAGAAAATTTAACTGCGCTTGAAAATGTCATGTTACCCTTAGATTTGCACGCTGTGGCTAATGCCAAGGAAAAAGCAAAGCAGTTACTTGAAGCGGTTGGTTTGCAGCATCGTTTGCACCATCAGCCAAGACAACTGTCTGGCGGTGAGCAGCAACGCGTTGCTATTGCGAGAGCATTTGTAACGCAGCCAGCAATTTTATTTGCAGACGAGCCAACCGGAAATTTAGATCAAATTACTGGAGATAAAATCGTAAAGCAACTTTTTGAGTTGAATAAGAAATTTGGAACAACGTTAGTGATTATTACTCATGAGCCTGAGCTAGCTGAAAAGTGTAGTCGTAGATTACATATTGATAAGGGAACGTTAAATTAAATCTTTAATATTATTAAGAGATTATCGTAGTAAAGAGATCCGTTTACTAATGGTAGCCGTACTCGGCGCTATTATTTGTTTGACTGCAGTTTTGTTTAGCATCGATAGTATTAAAAAAATGTTAAATAGCACTGCGGCGGAACTATTAGGTGGCGACCGGGTTATTAGCGCACCGCAGCATATAGCCCCTGAAGTTATTGAACTAGTACAAAAAAATAGCAAGCAGAATACGCAAACACTAGTTTTTTACAGCATGCTCATCAAACAAGATCATTTATTATTGGCATCAATTAAGGCTGTTAACCCGGGATATCCTTTGTATGGCTTGGTTAAAATAAGTAATTCTTTAGAAGGGGAATTATATAATGTTAAAAATATCCCAGAGCCAGGCACAATTTGGCTAGAGCCAAGAATTTTATTACAGTTAAACGCACAAGTTGGGGATGAAGTAATTTTAGGTAGTACTACCCTAAAAATTGCCGCAGTTTTACGTGGTGAACCAGATAGAATTGCAGATGGGTTGGGATTTATTCCGCGCGCTTTAATTAATATGCTGGACGTTGCTAAGACTGATGTTATACAACCGGGTAGTAGGCTTACCTATAAACTATTGTTTAATGGCGATGCGCAGCAACTACAATATTTAGATCTAAATTTGAAAAAAATCATACCAGCAGATCATGAAATCCGTACTATTGCGATGGATAATGGCAATTTGCGTAATATTAACATTGCTCAAAATTATTTAATTTTAGCCTTGATAATTAACCTAGTATTAGCAGCAGCCGCAATTGCCATATCAATACAATCGTATACTAACGCACGTACCATTGATGTTGCCATTCTGCGTTGTTTAGGAGCTACTACTAACAATTTATTTGTGATCTACGTTGTTAGTTTGCTTGTTGGCGCTTTAATTTTAGGCCTATTGGGTAGTTTGCTTGGATTAGTAGTGCAACAGATTATTGCAAAACTTCTGCAGGTATTTTTAGGATTAGAACTACCATTTCCTGGAGTGCGACCCATGCTAGCGGGGGTTGGGGGCGCGATAGTATTAGTATTGAGTGTGTCATTATCAGCGTTATCAAAGCTGCTAAAATTTTCTCCGATGCATATTCTGCGCGCGGAAGATCATTTTGATTATCTAAAATCCTGGCGCATAAAATTTGTGCTTCCCAGCTATTTGCCTGTCGGTTTGAGGTTAAGCTTAAATAATATATTTTATAATTTGAAACACAATATAATCCAAATGCTGGCGTTTGCAGTTATTATTGCGGTGGCGTTAATTTTATTTAATATTCGCACCAGTTTATTGGAGAATTGGGTTAAACAATTACCGCAGCAGACAGCAAACTATTTTGCATTGAATATTAGCCAAGCAGACAGAGATAAGGTACAAGATTTTTTAACATCTAACTCGGTAAAAGTCTCCGAATTATACCCTATAGTGCGCGGCACGTTAGTTAAAATAAATCAACAACCAGTATCTCTTAATGGTGCTGAAGAAGAGGGCAAAAGAACTGGGATTAATCGGCCGCTCAATTTAACTTGGACCAGTGTTTTACCATTTGAAAACAAAATTCTGCAAGGCAATTGGTTTAGCGCTCCTAGTTCCAATGCAGCATTAATATCTATTGAAAATGAAATGGCGCAACGTTTAAAAGTTAAAATTGGTGATCAGCTAACATTTCTTATTAATGCTAAAGAATACACTGCAACAATAAGTAACATCCGCTCAGTAAATTGGAGTACCTTTACTCCTAATTTCTATGTCATATATACGCCAGGTTTGTTAGATGATGAACCGCATACGTATATGTTGAGTTTTTATTTATCGCAACAGCAGCAGATTATATTGCGGGAATTACTAGCCCAGTTCCCGGCTGTAAGTGTAATAAGTATTAATGAAATGTTAGATCAAGCTAATATGGTTTTAAAAATACTTGGCCTGGTAATTGGATTTATTTGGATATTTACTTTGATAATTGCTATTGCGCTTCTTTTAGCAGTTGTTTTAGCCAACATTAGGGTAAGAAACTATCAAAACAATCTCATGCGCATTTTAGGGGCAACACGACTCCAAGTACAAAAAGTGTTAATAATTGAATACCTTATTCTGGGCGGTGTAGCTGGTATGCTCGGTGCCAGTAGTGCGATTTTTTTAGCAAAATTTATTAGTACCATGTATTTCCAAACTACTTATAGTTTTAACTGGTGGCTCATATTGGTAGGGGCATGTGCTGGGGCAATCCTTATGGCAACAGGGGGCATTGTTGGTACTTATAAAGCTTTAAGGCAAGCTCCGATTAGATTTATTCAAGAAATATAAAATGTTTTACTTAAACAGTTTTTGTAAAATTTCAAAATAGATTTTAGTAAGTTTGTCCAAATCCTCACAAGCAACATTTTCGTTTACAGCATGAATTGTTTCTGAAATTAAACCAATTTGAAAAACTTCACAGCCAAGATCTATTATAAAACGCGCATCTGAAGTACCACCTTGGTTGGTAAAAGCAGGGCGGTTACCGGTGAATTGCTCTATTACTTCGCATGCCGCAGCAGTTAAAATTCCTTTTTCTGATAAAAATGGCTTACCACCTTGGCGCCAAGATAAATCATATGGCAGGGGTTGATCGTGCAACACTTTCTCTATATCTGTTTTAATTTTTTCAGCAGCAACATGTGGGGTAAAACGTACATTAAATTGACAGTATAACGTTTCAGGAATTACATTTTCTGCGCCAACCCCGGATTGTAAATTAGTAATTTGTAGGCTACTTGCAGGGAATTCAGGTGTTGCTTCATCCCAAGATAGATGCGCAATATTATGAATACAGTTGGCAACTGCGTGGATTGGATTTTTTGCTTTGTGAGGATAACCAACATGCCCTTGTTTGCCTTTAAAGGTTACAGTACCGGTTATTGAACCGCGGGCGCCATGTTTTAAGGTATCACATAGTTTAACCTGGCTGGTAGGCTCTCCTACCATGCACCAATCGACTTTAACTTTCTCTTTAATTAATTGTTCAACCACCCGTTTAGTGCCATCATGCGCCGGCCCTTCTTCGTCACTAGTAATTAAAAAACTTATTGTGCCTGGGTGGTTAGGATTAGTTTGTATAAATTCTTTGGCAGCGATAATCATCGCTGCCAATCCGCCTTTCATGTCGGCGATGCCACGGCCATAAAATCTATTATCGCGTATTGTTGGAATGAATGGATCGCTCTGCCAATGCGTTTCATCACCCGGTGGTACTACATCAGTATGCCCAGCTAACATTAGGTGTGGATTGCCACTACCATGAGTAGCCCAGAGATTACTAGTTTCGCCAAATGGCATGCGAGTTATTTTAAAACCGAGCTGTTCTAGCTCTGCGGCGATGATATCTTGGCAACCGGCATCGTTCGGGGTTATTGACTTACAAGCTACCAAACGTTTTGCAAACTCGATTGTAGCGCTATTCCAGGTATTATGCATTGGTGGTTTCTCGCAATAATTCATTAATGGCTACTTTAGCCCGGGTTTTACTATCAACAGTTTTTACGATGACTGCGCATGCAAGCTGATATTTGCCATTGTCGCTTGGTAAGGTTCCAGGCACAACCACCGAATACGCTGGGACCCTGCCATATGTTACCGTATCGCGTTGTCGATCGTATATTCTGGTGCTTTGACCTATGAAAACCCCCATAGAAAGTACCGCGCCTTCTTCCACAATGACACCTTCAACAACCTCAGAACGAGCCCCAATAAAACAGTTATCTTCAATAATAGTAGGGTTTGCCTGTAATGGCTCTAATACACCACCTATGCCAACCCCACCAGAAATATGTACGTTTTTACCAATTTGTACACAAGATCCAACTGTAGCCCAGGTATCAATCATTGTGCCGCTATCTACATATGCGCCGATGTTTACATAACTTGGCATTAAAACACAATTTGGCGCAATATAGGCACCTTGGCGCACACATGCAGGGGGTACTACGCGGACCTGCTGTTGTTGAAATTGCTCGGGGGTATAATCGGAATATTTAAGTCCCACTTTGTCATAAAATCTGCTAAAACCAGATTCAGTCATAGTGCTATTGTGCAATTTAAAATGCAATAGGATAGCCTTTTTAATCCATTGCTTGGTCTGCCAGGTACCATTGACCTTTTCAGCAACTCGGATCTTGCCATCGTTTAATAATTGGATTGTTTCTGCTATTGTCCTACGCAGTTCGGTTAATGGTTCGCGAGGGGTAAAGTTATCGCGCGATTCGAATGCTGCATTGATTATTTCAGCAAGTTGGTGCATACACATATTCTCCTAGGATTTAGCAAAGCAGCATAACGGTTAATTACGATATTTTGCAAGTACCTAATCTTCCTAAGAATGAGCCGAGCCTCGGTTTAGGAGCAGTAGGGCAATCGCACTGCATTTACACGTTTCATGTAAGCGATTGCTCACAGGGCTTGGCTTGGGAATTTTGAGCATCCATGAGAATATCGAATAAATAT